>NZ_JBQTGJ010000012.1:109870-118761 GCF_052400685.1 Geofilum sp. OHC36d9 | reverse complement strand
TTAAAAAATTTTAAAGCCCAATTCAATTTTGATTTGACGTCTTAAAAAATTTTAGAGCCCAATTCAATTTTGATTTGACGTCCAAAAAAATTTTAGAGCCCAAAACGAATTTTATTTTTACCCATATCATATTTTTATAAGAGCTCAACATGTTTTTTTTAGTGTCTCCTAAAATCTCCGGCTCTCAATCGGATTATATTTCCGGGTTGCGGATTTTTTAAGGAGCACCCCAATAGCAGCGACCATAGAAAAACGAATTCACCAATGGCAATAATAACTTAAACAGGTTCTTTCCCGCTGACCAGGACCTTTTCCAACTTCTCAATCAACCGATATTCAGGTTTGGTAAAATAGATGCCTGTATTGCCATCTTTTCGACAAGCCCTGGCATATACATAAACAACACCACCAAAATGCGTATTATAGTCAAAGTCCGGAATTGTATTTTGCAAATAGAGTTTAGTGGCTACCGTATAAATCAAATACTGCAAATGGTAGTTACTTTGCTGCATGGCTACCTCAAGCTTTTCGCGGGTGTAGTAGCTTATTGAATGCCCTAAATAGTTCGATTTCCAATCCAGGATATAAAATTTACCCTCGTGCTCAAAAAGCAAATCAATAAAACCAGTCATCAGGCCCTCTATTTGCCCTTCTCTTTTCAAATTAATATGAGGGACCAGACTATGAAGTTGCTTCGTTGAAACATCGTTTATCTTAAAATTAAACCCCATTTCCGGAAGTTTGCCGGCATTTTTAATCTGTGACAAAACAAAAGGCTTTTCAGCAGGAATCGGAGAGTTAAGAACATGGTTTAACATTTCTGCTATCTTCTCCTCCAGATCAATATGACCTGTGCCAAACACTGATTTATATCTGTTTAAAGCTTTTAAAACAGCCACACTAAAATCATTGCCGGTAAAGTCGGCGTTTTCAAAAAGGTAATGCATAAAATTACCTGCCAGCGCGCCTTTGGGGAACTCTTCAAAAATAAATTGATCATATTTGCCCGTCAACACAATGGGTTGCGGCTTGTCATGCGGTTCATATTCCGACAGCATGCTAAAGCTATAATTGCTCCATTTACTATGGACGTCAGAGTCTGAAAAGCTTTTAGGTGTTTTATCAATCTCCTCTTTTTGATCGTTATATTTTCGATCGTCACTTTCAAGGTTATCGCTAAAAGTAAAATCACCTTTTTGAATTACTTTATCCAGAAAAGACCTGATTCCGACATTTGGCTTAGAACCATAGGTGTTATGAATAATTATTCCCATATAAACAGCCCTGGTCAACGCCACATAAATCAAACGCCTGTTCTCTTGCTCCGTTTGCCGGGAATATAAACCCAGGGCTCTATCTGTTACCCCGTCAGAAAAACAATATTGATTTTCATCCGGGTCTTTGTATTCAATAAAGTCTCTCTTATTGTTGTACTCAGATATTAAATCGAGGTATGGCGCAATCACAATATTATAAGCCAGTCCTTTACTTTTATGAATGGTTACAATTTTCACAGCATCCTCATCATTTTCTAAACGTTGCGTGTAATCCCCGCTTTCTTCGGCACCGGCAATGGCAAACTCCAACCAATGAATCAACTCTTTAGGAGATGATTTGGATTGATTTTCCTTATTGTGAAGAATCTCATTTATCTGTAATATATTGGTAATGATGCGCTCGGCGTCAGACGATTTTTGTGTTTGAATATTTTCAAGGGTATGATATTGCTCCATAAAAGCATTGATGGCACTAAAAACGCCCTTGCTTATCCAGGTTTGGTTTAACGACCTGAAAAACCCGATATCGGCTTCAATGTCCAGCTTCAGCAAATCATCCTTTGTTTTATTGGTGAGGCAAGTCAGCAGCACCCTATTGATGTTACTGGTACCCGGCTCAAACATGGCCTTTAACAGATACAACAGCAAAGTACTTTGCCCACTTTCCATCACCCGACTGTCATCAATGGTAATGGCCGGAATATTGGCTTTATTCAGGCTGCGTTTAATAGCCTGACCTTTGCTGTTTGCCCTAACCAAAATACCGATATCGGAAGGTTTTATCTTTCGACCTTCAATTTGATAATTGCCCAGTAAAAGTTCCTTAACCTGATTGGTGGTTTGCGCAACAAGCTCATTATTATTGTCACACTTAAAAACCGAAAGGGGATCAACCGCCTCTCCCCCTTTTTTTATCTCCGTTAAATATTTACCTGCACTTACCACTTCATAGTCAATGCGACAATCGTTAAAAGGGTTGTCGATGCTGGTAAACAGTTTGTTCATGGCATTGTTGTAGGCCGCTGTTGAACGATAGTTCTTACTCATGGTATAGGAGGCATCGACTTCGGAAGCAGCCTTCAAATAGGTGTCTAAATCAGTTCCCTTAAAACTGTAAACAGATTGCTTTGGATCACCAATATAAAACAGGATGGCATGCTGATTAAAGAAGGTATAGAATATATCATACTGCTTCTGGTCGGTATCCTGAAACTCATCAATAAAAACGGCTTTATATTTTTTTCGGACGGCAGTCTGCAATGATTCTGACGAAATTGACTGATGTAGCTTATTGATCAGATCATCGAATGAAAAAAGGCCCTGTTCCTTTTTCTTGTTTTGAATTTTAGTATCACAAAAAGAGATGGCATTACCGTATAAATAGTTGATGCAATCACGGGCCACCCTTTCTGCTTTTTTTGAAAATTCCTCCACCTCCAGAGCCAGCTTCAATAAACCGGGAAACTTTTTTCCCACATATTTTGCACTTTGCTTTTCAAGCAGTTTCTTTCTGAAAGCTTCAGCGTCTTCAATCAAATTGGCAAACGCATTAAAGGCATGTCCTTTTTCTCCAATATTCTGAATTGTTCTTTCGGGTGAAATGGCAAATTCGTCATTAAAGCGTTTCAAGGCTTTTTGATTATCATCTTCATACTGCGCCTTCATCGCCCAATAGTCGTCGACAGAATGATCCGTTTTATATAGAAATAGCTTCCCCCTTTTTGCCTTCGACACCACATTTATCAGTTGATTTTTTGACAGCCCATTTTGTAGTAAAAACGTCAACAAATCACGGTTCAGGGTCGTTACATTTTTACGCCAATAATCACCAACAGCCTCGTTAATGAGGGCCGCTTCGTCTTCAATCACATCACTATTAAAAGCCTGCCCCGTTTCAAAAGCAAACTCGTTTAAGGTCAGCTGGCAAAAGCCATGAATGGTAAATATGGAAGTCTCATCCAATTGTCGTCTGGCGTTCATTAAAAGCGCCAAAACCTCATCTTTACCAGATTGTTGAATACCATTGTCAACAATTGCCTTTATGGTATCATCAATTTTAGTTCCGTGACTTGTATACAAAAAAGCTTCGCGAATAAATTTACGGATACGCACTTCCAGCTCTGCCACAGCAGCCTTGGTAAAGGTAACCATGAGAATTTCCCTGAGCTCTGTTTTCTTTTCTATCACCAGCCGAATCACCAAAATGGCAATAGAATAAGTTTTGCCGGTTCCGGCACTGGCTTCAATTAAATTAGAGCCTTTTAAAGCGACTTTTGTTACGTCAAAATTAGTCTTAGCCATCATTATAATGTTGAAATCAAATCACATAATTTACCAAACAGCAACTCACTCACCTGCCTGAAAATATCGAGCAATCGCTCCTGCTCCTTAATCTGTTTATCATTTAGCAAATCGGGATTCGATAACAACAACTCACAATATCCGGCCTGAACTTCTTTCTTAACATATTCACTGGGAAATATTTTTTCACCGAAAGCTTTTGTTTGCCAAAAATCATTAACCGATTTATTTAATGCTTCCTCCTGCCCCATTGTACCATCATAGAGTCTCTTAATTAATTGAAACCCGGCCTGGGGAACGAAAGGAATAATTTCGTCATGTCCCTGTTTATAAAAATCAACCAACTTATGAAGTATCACTTTTGCTTCGCCGGCACTTACAAAATCTTCGCGCAATGAAAAATTATAATGCGCACTAATAAACACAGACCGGGCATTTGGATTGCTGACGACATAAGCCAGATGCTTAATAAACAATTCGACCAGATACTTCGTCTGGCTATGCACGCCGGACACATTATAAAGCACCTGACCTTCCTCAAATATATTTGCTATTTTACCTTTCAAAACACTATCACCCAGTTTTAAAAGTATGGCTTGGTGCTGCGGCTCACCCGTAACATATTTTAGATACTCACTTCTTAAGGCTTTAATAGCCTCTTTCTCCAAATTAATTTCGGCCCCGGCCATGTTGGCCAATTGAATTAAGCCATCATTTTTTCTTCGTTTGAGAAAAGCTTCTTCGTTTTCGGCAGGTAGTTGAACCAATTCATTTTTCAATGACCATCTTTGAAGATAATCCAATTCAAAAGGCTCTTCTTCGGGCAACAAAACAGCCTCATCGTTATAATAAATTCGCAAAGTTTTATTGTAATACCACTTAAAGGGATCTTTATAAAAACCAATCAGGTCGTTTAAACTGATTTCATCAAAATTAAAGCCAACGTCTTCATTAAGAGCATTAGTTACTTCAACATCAGCCGCAACACTTTCAACCGTTTGCCCCAAATAGGTAAAAAACTTACCGCCTTCAAAATACAGTTTACCGGAAGCATGCAAAGGGTGTTTATACTTGATTTTATTCTCAAACCAATCTTTATTTCCGGTTCCTGTAACGATATAATCTTCCAGTTCTTCAATCAACAAAGAGGGGGGAATTTCAGAATTGTCTTTAATGCCCGAACCAATATAACTAAGGTAAAGCTGTTTTTTTGCAGCTAATATGATTTCTAAAAACAGGTGTTTATCATTGTCCTTAATATTACGGTCGTTGGCCATGGGTTGAATGGCCATCAAATCAAAACCCAACACTTTTTGATGACGCGGAAACAGATCGGAATTTAACCCCAGCACGGCAATATGTTTAAATGGCATCAAACTAACCGACATCATCGAGCTAAAGGTTACCAGTCCACTTGTGTAAACACTGTTGATGGTTTCCGAGCGAAGCAAATTCATTAAACCCTCCCGGAATACACGGAAAGAAATAAGCTCGTGCATATCAATGGCGATTGAACTTAAATTCTCTAGTTTGCGGTAGATGTAATCCAGCTCATCATCATATATTTCATCCAGTACAAATAAGTCAGGAAACACCTGATTTAGCAAGTAATCTTTCCATTCTTCAATTGATTTTTTGCCCAGCGAATGCTCATATAAGTCAAACACAGTTTCGGCAAAAGCCTTTATTTTAAAGATGGTTAAGGCATCATTGCCTTCCATTGAATCACATGGAAAGAGTTCCGTATCGTCCAGCAAATATTCATCACCACCTTTTATGGCATAGCCCAATACCAGCTTTTTGATTCCATGCTTCCAGCTAAACAAGTAGGTCTCATCCTCTTTATTCCCTTCAATACCATAACGGATGTTGGCATCGGCAATAATTTCGCGCACCAGTTCCACATCGGTAATATCAAAGCGTAAGCGTACCGCCTTAAAATCAAATAACTGCAATACATTCTCGGCTTTAAAACCGGAATACTGCAAATTGACAAATATGTCTAAAGCCTTAATGATAGAATCTCCTTCAGAATAAGACTGATCGCATATCACATACGGTATTTTCTTCGGCGCATTGTCGAATACCGCTTTAATTAAAGGCGCATAAAGATTCACATCGGTCATTTGAACCGACACGTCGCAGCCTTTCAATCCGGGATTTTTCTCAAATTCATTTAAAAGATGATTATACAATGCCTCCACCTCCCGAACAGGCGTGTACGACGAGGCAATTTGTATTGAATCCTCAGGTTTTGTGGTATCGAATACACGAATGCCCGCATTGTTATTATTTAGTATATCATTCTGAATGGTTGATAATAAACTACTGCTTTCATTTGTAACAAAATGCTGCTGAGCGGTCTCCATGGGCAGTAACTTGTGCAGGTTAACCATTAATCCTTTGCAACTACCCAGCAAATCATTGCCCTGCTTTGACGATAAGTCCTGATACCACTCCTGACCACTTGCCGGACTGGTCAGGTATAAAGAAACATCAATAATAGATGCTAACTTTTGATATATGTCCCAGTGATAATTGGATAAAACAACTATTCCGAAGAGATGTATCTGCGGATATTGGTTAATTAATTCAGACTGAAACTCAACTGAATCCAACTTCTTCAACAAACCATGCTTTAGCTGAAGTTGATCGTACTTTCCTTTACTCTCAGCTTTTAATTTTTGCCAAAGCCATCTTTGCCACTGTTCCTGTTTCTTAAAATCATCATCAGAAGTGGCCTCAACCACAGCATTGTCATTCCATGCGCCTATTATATCAGGCCGGTAAACCTGATACTGATCGAATAAATCGGCTATTTTCGCGGCTAACTGAATCCGTTTCGTATCATCGGCTTTATAATAATTTGCAACCGTTGGAAAATGTTTAATAAACCCGGAATCGTTGAGGTAAGAATAAACTTTCCACTTTATATTTTCGGTCGAAAAGTAACTATTGCCATAATTAAATGTCAACCGGTTAACATGCCCAATAAAACCATCGGGACTGAAAAACTCATAATTGGCAAATATTTTATTTTTCGCGGCCGTCTCTCTGATTAACCACTTTTGCAAGCCTTCTGATTGCACAATAATACAGGAAGTCTGATTCCAACTTGTTTTATGCCTTATAGCGTCACTAAAAACAGCTGATAACGCCTCAATACTATTTGATGAACAGATATGTAATGCCACTTGTCCTTACTTTTGGGGGTTTAAAAAACGATTGGTTATACCGGAAGCCCTTTCTACCTGTTTCGCCACTCCGGCTTTTAATACTTCATTGGATGAAAAGATGATGGCTCGCTCTTTTGCCCTTGTAATAGCAGTATAAATCAGTTCACGAGTCAGTAAAGGTATGTTCTCATCGTTGGGCAACACAATCCCCACACGATTAAATTCCGAACCTTGACTTTTATGAATGGTCATGGCAAAAACCGTCGTAAATTCCGACAAAAAGGTGGTTGAAATAGCACGATAGCCCCTATCACTTTCGCCGTCTTCAAAATAAGCCATGTATCTATCGGTTAAGGTATCTTTACGTACCAATCCGACATCCCCGTTGAATAAGTTATGCTCCTTGTTGTTCCGGGTAATCATGATGGGTTGGTTTTCATAAAAGGAGCCGGTTGGTTTCAGCAAACCTTGTTCTGCCAAATAAGTACCTATAAGTTTATTGTAATGCGGCACACCATATCTACCAGAACGAACGGCACATAAAAAGCGCACCCGATTCATCTTCTTCAAGGCCTGCAGAATATCTTCTTCTGTAATGTAGGCCTTAAATTCATCCATCAAATTCGTCAACTCGGCTGCTTCGTAATCATTACAGACTTTTACATACTGACCGGTTTGAGAAACCGGTTTTGTAATTAATTCGTCGGGTACAGAACCGTTAATAACGGCCCGGCTAAACCCGCCAATGCCTTCGGTACTTTTAAAGCGCCAACTCTTTTTTAGTTCGATAATGTGCTGTTGCAGAATATTGTTGGGTGCATCGTCAAAAACATAACCGGCACTCAACCCGGCCTTTTCATTTGGAATGAATGTATTAATCAGGTTAGCAAGTTCAGCACTCAGAGTATTCATTAAGCCATCCTGAGTCAGACATATATCTCCAAAAATACTGCCAGCTTCCACCGAAGCCAACTGGTCTTTATCGCCTAACAGGATTAGTTTTGAAGTTGGTTTTATGGCATTCAGTAGTTTTGCCATCATACTTGCTCCAATCATGCTGCTCTCATCCACAATAACAACATCGTAATCGAGTGGATTATGCGCATCGTGCTTAAAGTAATGCGTCCCCGGCTGATACCCCAACAAACGATGTAAGGTACTTGCGCTAAGTTTGTTAAAATGCCGCATGTCGTCATTGAGCTCCCGTATGAGCCTGTCATCCCCCCTGTCGCCCCGAATAACGGCTGCCATTAACGATTCCTTCATTCGGGCAGCCGCTTTCCCGGTTGGTGCGGCCAGGGCTATTTTTATATCGGGTTTAACGGTGTACATTATAGCCAATAGTTTGGCCACAGCCGTTGTTTTTCCTGTTCCCGGACCTCCGGTGATAATGGAAAAATCAGAAAGCATGGCCGTTATAGCCCCCACCAATTGCCAATTGATATTCTCTTCAGCGCTAAACCCGTCATAAACTTTATGATCGGAAAATAAATCAAGGATGAAATCTTTATGCTTCAGCAACAGCGCTCCATTGAATTCAGAATTAGCTTCTTCACCAATCATTTGTTCAATCTTACTAATAATCTCCGTTTCGTAACTAAAGTAACGTTGAAGATATAGCTTGCCATTGCTGAGAATAAACGGCTGAACAACATCGGCCCTTTCACTGACAAAAGGACTTTTCCTTATCAAATCTATTTCAATCGGTTTATGATTTTGCGTCTGCTGCTCGCTTAGGTCGCTATTATACCTGGCTATATTTAAACAGGTATGTCCTTCTGCTAATTTTTCAGAGACAGCATAAGCTGCGGTCTCCAGATTTTTATCTTTAAAAAAGGAGGCAAATTCTTTATGAACATCTATGGTGTGTGACATATCTTATCGTTCTTTTCACAAAAAATTAAAAGTACTGAATTCACACTAAAAAAAAGGGGTCTTACTGCGATTAACATTGACTATTAATTTAGTGTTTGTCCACAAACTTAAACAAAGGTAATCCGGAGGTCGGACAATTGATGGCATGGTTGGAGGTGCTTTGGCTGGCGATTCCGGGTTCTCCCCCCCTCGGTCCCCCCTTGAGGGGGGATGGGGCGTAGCTCTTCCCGGATTTTTATGTTTCTCGTATATTTTGGTTATG
>NZ_JBQTGJ010000012.1:0-109776 GCF_052400685.1 Geofilum sp. OHC36d9 | reverse complement strand
TATGTTTCTCGTATATTTTGGTTATGTCGTAAATGTGGTGGTGCTTTGCCTGGCGCGTCGGGAGTTCCCCCTAAAGGGGGTCAGGGGGGTGCGGGGGCTTTTAGGGTTGTAAGTTTTTGGCTGGCACGTCAGGGTTCTACCCCCCCTCGGTCCCCCCTTGAGGGGGGATGGGGCGTAGCTCTTCCCGGATTTTTATGTAACACCTTTAATCTAACGATCTATTGATTCAATCATTCGCTCAAAAAAGTAGACTGTGCTTTATATTATCAATCATAATGTGCAAAACAATCAATAATTATGAATGCAACCTCGTTATTAGTCTGAAATCCCCTTCATAACGCACTACCCACGCGGCTTACAAAACCACGTGTGAAAAAAAAATTATCACGTGTGGTCTTTTAAAACATCACCTAATGTTCCAAAAAATATTATAAGAAAGAATGAATTTTGTCCAATCGAGAATCAAAACCGAATGCACTCGTCACAAAAAACTGGAAATGCTGTATTAATCCATAAACATTCGGACGAACGCGCATATCAAAAATAAAAAACACCCAGAAGGAGGATGATCTACCGGATGTTGTAACAGAACTTCTTCACATTCAAAATTGTGATGTTCATTAATATACTTATAAAGTAATAATGAATAAAATACAGATCTGTTATCTGTCAAGAAATACAAACAACATGACGTTAACTATTGTTATAACAATTGTTTTTTAGTTATTTGCAGCTACGAACCAAAAATAGAACAGATGTATAAAAATAATCTTTCTCTTATTGCACTATTTCTATGGGGAATTGTTGGCGCATATGCCACACCTGCCGAAACCCGGCTAATGCGTTTTCCAACTATATCGGAAACACAAATTGCATTCAGCTATGCCGGCGACCTCTACACCGTTCCCATTGAAGGAGGAACAGCAAACAAGCTCACCAATGATATTGGTTATGAACTATTTGCCCGATTCTCGCCCAATGGAGAACAATTGGCATTTACAGGACAATACGATGGCAATACCGAAGTTTTTGTCATGCCATCAACCGGAGGCATTCCCAAACGATTAACTTATACTGCCACCTTAGGACGTGATAAAGTGTCAGACAGAATGGGGCCTAACAACATTGCCATGACCTGGACGCCTGATGGAAAAGAAATTGTTTATCGATCACGTAAACAAACCTTCAACGACTTTAAGGGCCAACTCTTTAAAGTTCCTGTTGAAGGCGGTTTATCAACAGAGCTTCCTTTTGCAGAGGGCGGCTTTTGCAGCTACTCGCCCGATGGCAGTCAAATTGCTTTTAACCGTGTCTTTCGGGAATTCAGGACATGGAAATACTACAAAGGTGGAATGGCCGACGATATCCATGTGTTTGATTTCAAGACCAAATCAATGAAGAACATCACCAATAACACGGCACAGGATATATTTCCGATGTGGGCCGGTGATGAAATTTTCTTCCTTTCGGATCGTGACAGGACCATGAATATTTTTGTATACAACACAAAAACCAACACCACTGAAAAAGTCACAAACTTTACCGAATACGATGTAAAATTTCCATCTCTGGGTGGCGAAAACATTGTATTTGAAAATGGGGGCTATCTTTACAGATTAAACGTCAAAGACAAAAAAGCCGTCAAAGTCCCGGTTTTTATCAACAACGACTTCATCTATGCCCGCAACGAATGGAAAGATGCCTCGAAACGAATAACTGACGCGGATTTGTCACCCAATGGCGAGCGTGTTGTATTTACCGCACGCGGTGAAATTTTTAGTACGCCTTCGAAAAAAGGAATCACCAAAAATCTCACACAAACATCCGGAGCACACGAACGCAGTGCCACCTGGTCGCCCGATGGAAAATACATTGCATACCTTTCCGATCAATCCGGCGAATTTGAAATATACATTAAAGAACAGGATGGTAACAGCGAAGCCATACAACTAACCGACAATGCCGACACCTATAAATTTGGCATCGCCTGGTCACCCGACAGTAAAAAAATAATGTGGTCGGACAGGAAGTTACGATTGAAATACATCGATATTGAGACCAAAAAGCAAACAACTGTTTACCAGGCCGAATATGGAGAGATATACGCCTACAACTGGTCACCCGATAGTAAATGGATTACTTTCAGCCAACCCACCGATAACCAATTTTCTAAAATTGTTGTTTACAATCTTACGACACAACAAATTAACGACATTACCGATAACTGGTACGACTCAGGTTCCCCAACATTTTCGGATGATGGGAAATACATCATCTTCATTTCAGAACGTGATTTCAATCCGACCTACAGCAACACCGAATGGAATCACTCTTATTCAAAAATGCAACGCATCTATATGGCCATCTTATCGAAAGATACCCCATCGCCTTTTGCATTAGAAAATGATACCGTAAAAATTAAAGTCGAAAAAGCAGAAAAAAAGACGGATAAGAAATCGGACAAAGCAGAAAGTATTTCGAAAGATAAGTCCATCGTCATCGACCTTGAGGGCATCTCGAATCGAATTGTCTCACTCCCCATCGAAGCATCGGTATATTACAATATTGCGTGTATTAACAACAAGGTTTATTACATCGATTACTCCGATCAACAAAACGCAAAGGTCTACGACTTAGAGAAGAAAAAAGAAACCACATTGGGTAAAATTAACTACACAATTTCTTCCAATGGCAAGAAAATGTTGGTTCGGGAAAACAACAAATGGGGCATTATTGATCTTCCTTCCAGTGAAGTCAAACTGGACGAAACCATCGATCTGTCGAACATGAAAGTCTGGGTTGATTATCAAAAAGAATGGAAGCAAATTTACGACGAAAGCTGGAGACAGATGCGCGATTTCTTTTATGTTGAGAATATGCACGGTCTTGACTGGAAAGCCATGCACGACAAATATGCACAATTGGTTCCTTATGTGCGCCATCGCGACGACCTGACTTACCTGATTGGCGAGCTTATTGGTGAATTAAATATAGGCCATGCCTACGTTCAAAGCGGTGACCGGCCAACTCCCAAACGCATAGCAACAGGTTTATTGGGTGCCAAAATCAGTGCCGATGCTTCGGGATTCTTTAAAATTGATAAAATACTTAAGGGGACTAATTGGAGCAAAAGTTTACGTTCGCCTTTGTTAGACGTTGGATTGAATATCAACGAAGGTGATTTTATCCTTGCCATTGACGGGAAAAACACCAATTCAACAAGCGATCTTTACTCATTATTGGTTGGTAAAGCCGACCGGCAGGTTGAATTAACGGTTAACAGCAAAGCCTCGTTTGATGGTGCCCGAAAAGTTATCGTTTCGCCCATTGCCGATGAGTCGAATCTTTATTATTACAACTGGGTACAAAACAACATCGAAAAAGTAAACAAAGCAACCAACGGTGAAGTCGGTTACATCCATATTCCGGATATGGGGCCCAACGGACTTAACCAATTTGCTAAATTATTCTATCCTCAGTTGAACAAAAAAGGACTGATTATCGACGATCGCGGCAACGGAGGTGGCAATGTATCACCAATGCTCATCGAACGACTTCAACGTGAAGCACAGCGGTCGAATATGCGACGTAACTTCACCCATCCCACTCCTGTTCCGCGACAAATGATGATGGGACCTAAAGTGTTACTGATCGACCGTTATTCAGCATCCGATGGCGACCTGTTCCCATACGCATTCAAGCATTACAAACTGGGAACTGTAATTGGAACCCGCAGCTGGGGTGGCGTAGTCGGTATTAGTGGCTCATTGCCCTTTATCGATGGCGCAGACCTTCGTAAACCGGAATTTGCATCTTACTCTTCAGAAGAAAGCAAATGGATTATTGAAGGTCACGGTGTCGATCCCGACATTGTGCTGGATAACAACACTTACGAGGAATATATGGGGAAAGATGCTCAGCTCGAAAAAGCCATTGAGTTAATCAAAGAGCAGGTTAAAACAGAATACAAACCACTTCCTGCCATTCCTGAAGCACCCGACAAAACAAAATAAATAAAGCATACGATAAAAAAGCAAAGGAGGCCCAATTGACCTCCTTTGCTTTTTTTGATACACAACGACTCCATTATAATTAGTACTTGCTGGAAAAATCCAAATACAAAGCTTGTGAAGTCATAAAAATAAAGGCGTTTACTTTTCGTAAATGACTGTTTTTATGACAAGCGTAACGCAGAAGTTGACTTTATAGACAAACACTATTTAGACCTCAATATTCTCTTCATTTTTTTTAATATAATCGGTAATTAATTTACTATTGGTCATTATAAGGTACCCAATAAATGCTTTAAGAGAATAAAATATTATCCAATTAGATTGAGGTGCATCTCTAAATAACGATTCCTGCTGAATAAATGTAAAAAAATATTTACACAGCATTGGTAGTGCATCAACAAGTATAAGACCTCCGATCACAATTGTTGAGATGGTAAGTATAGTTTTCAGGCTTATACTCATATCTATTTTTTCCTCTTTAATTCCCTTGTCTAATTTTAATTTATCAATTATCCAGGTTGAGTTAAATATAAATAATTTCATTATCACAAAATAGGCTCCAACTACTATGAGCAATAAGGCTAGAATATAAATAACAGCAAAAAAATTATCCTGGCTATTATCTCCAAAAAAAGAAATTGCACCAATAAACTGGGGGATAGTGGTTAAGCCACTTAAAACGAGCCAAATTCCAAGTACTTTTAAAAACAGGATCCAAAAAGTTCTGATTGTCATGTTGTTTGATTTTGGTTAATATAATAATTGAATGTATTGTAATTGATGGTCTTTGTATATCAAATAGACGGGAGTGAAATCAGACCTCCGTGGCATACTGATTTGTTTCAGAAAAGTCAGAAAATTTAATACCCACCGTATAACTCACATAAAATCTGAAATATCAAAAGAAACAACATCTGCCACGGTGACAGATGTTGCTATAATTTATACTAAAAAAACGCTATTATTCCTTTATTGAACAATAATCTTACGGCTTTCGCCCCCTGAGGATATAATATAAAACCCACTCGTAGGAACAGCGATATAGTATTCTTTTTGCCGTGCGACAAAGGTGCTTATAACCCTGCCCCACGCATCAATAACTACCACATCATCGCCAATTGCAAGCCCGCCAATTTTAAGATTTGATTGTATCTGAACAACGGTCAAATCGCTATTTGTTTTATAATTGGATGGAATTGCAGTAGCCGCTGATTCCAATTCAATCAACTCAAGCATAAAATAAGGAGGTAACGTTCCGGATGGCATTTGATCGTTACTTTCGCCCATTGTTTCCCACCTCAAAATATAATTTCCGGTTTGATCTATGTTTACCTCAATGGGCTTTGAGTAGGTTCCGGAAATTGTGACACTGTCAAGTTTAGTGGGATAAGTCTTAGCATATTCACGTATAGCAATTGGCTCAAGGGATTCCTCATCAATAATAATTTCACCTTCGCCGTACTGCGAATGAGAATAGGAAACGCCAATTTCACCGCCTCCAAGGTTACGCATCCCCTTCAGTTCTATTTCAAAAAGGAGCGAACCACCTCCACCAAACTGATATCTGTAAATCCAGTTGGTGATGCACTTTTCTTCCCAGGTTTTGTCGTCTTTCATCCGATAAGCATACAGTTGAGAATTACCAAGCTCATCATACTTCATATTAACCAGAACAATTCTGTTTTTCGAATCCAGAGCATGTTTTTGCACACCATTTAGAATTCCGGTGCCATACATGCTTGAAGATATATCAACTCTAAGCTTTTCTTCACTAAAAACGATTGGACTGGCAACCGGATCGCCCGCAGCACTTTCCCAGTTTTTTAAATCCTTGCTACGCGCATAAGAAAAATCGTGATTTGTAGCCGCATCAGGCGTTTCGCGCCAGACCCAATAAAGATGGTAATAACCGTCAGATTCGTAGTAAGGACCACTCATATAGGCATTTCGATCGCCCAATCCGTCAATAAGAGCCTCATCAAGAAACCTGCTCCACGATTTAGTTTGAGGATCCCATATGTTATAAATTTCGTAACCATTTCCACTCCATCCATAACGATAGTGAAAAAGAAGATCACCCGAATTGGTCATTAAAAATTTTGGGTAGGTAGTATTATCTTCTTCCGATCCAGTCATATAGTTAAGCATTTCAAACTCAGATGCATCGTATGGGTTTTTCGAACGCCAGTAATTCAACTGAACATTGTGCATATTGCCACTTACATGAATATAACCTTCATTGTCAACAATCATCTCAAGATAGTTATGACTGTCCCAGGCAATTTTAGAATTTAATATGGTTTTTTTGAAAGACGATTCATTCAATTTTCGATAGCCAACGCACAAATTCTTATCCTTATCATAGTAAGCGATAAAATGATTATCATCTGCAATTGCCTGTGCATAAGCTACCGGAAAAGAAGACTCAACCAGGTCGACATCGAAACGTTGTTTAATTGTATAAGGAGTTGGGTCAGCAGCCTCCAATTCCACCGAATAAAACAAACTATCCCTTCGGTCAATTTCTTTCTGAATACGGCCGGCATCCCATAACTGATTATTAAAGGCTGTTAAAAGTGTATCATAATAAACCGATAAATCGGTTCTGTGATATACCGAAATGGCCGTTTCAACTTCATCAGCATAACCCTTCAAGTCTTGATAATCAGCAACAATTTGCTCTATTTGATTCAAGGCATCGTTGAGTGTCTGTATGGCAGTTAAAACATCATCTAACGACGAGGCTGATTTTGCATTCTCAGCATCCTCAACAGCAGCTTCCAATGCCACGCCTGAAGCGACAGGAAATGTGCCTTCATCAAGAATTTCATTAGCCCTTACGATCATCGGATCCAAGGTGCTGATGCAGGCCTCCAGGCTACCGCCGTAATACTTTAGTTTTACATTGTCGAAATAGGCATAATTGCCCATAACATCTTCGAGTTCGACACCAAATACTAATTGGCCATCAGTTATACAGGTAATAACAGAGTAATCGTCGATAATAGCATCCATTGAACGATTCGAATAATTTGCGAAGACTTTCATTCCCGAACCGGGTAAATCTTCTTCATCGTTACTTGATTGTATCTTAATACCACCCTGAATTGTTACCTCGTACTTTCCGTTTGGCAATCCTACAAGTGTTTGATGTATTTTTGCACTTGGTAAATTGGTCCCTCTGGTCACCCATTTTTCGCAATAATATGAACCATCTTTAGTTCCCGAAAACGCATCATTATTTTGGCGTTGAAAACCATTATTTCTCCAACCAAGACCGGGGTTTCCATCTTCAAAACTTGAATTTAAGATGGCCACATCCGTAATTTCCACAGGACTATCATTAGTTGCCGATTCAAGTTCGGTTGCTTTAGCAGCTTGTAATTCAGCAAGCCGGTATATCTTCCAATCAACATACCCCGTTTTATCACGATAAAGTGCTGAATTCGATATTAAAGCGTCTGAACCTAAATATTTTCCGGTTGTTTGTGAGTTCCTGATTTTAGTGGTACCATCAGCATTCGAATGTAAAACCCATGTCGTCAAACCTCCATACGTATATTCCCCGATCTGGGTAGTGTAGCCATTACTGCTTATGGCATGTAAAAAATATTTAGTCTGCGAGGCAGTACTTTTAACATAAAACTGACATTCAAAATTGGTTGGATCAACAGAGCCAACACCGAACTGCATATCTTCATTATAAAGAGAAAATGGCACCAGGCATGCGGCACTATGATTGGTTGCTACATCACGCGACCCCAGATATAAGTCAGATGCTGTTTGTTTTAACAAGACAACTTCATCCGCCTGTAATTCATCGTAAAAGGTTACAAGCCCTGTTTCCTGACCAACCATCCGCAAAGCAAAAATGAATTCAATCAAGCAAAAAAACATTAGTAATCTATTATTCATAATACTGATTTTAAGATCATTATATAAATATTTATAATGAAAAACATTGCCGTTCCCGTCTCAGAGAGCTGAACTTAAATATTTAGAATTATCATAAACATCTTCACAATAATGAACACACACTAACAAAATTTAAATAATGTAAAAATACAGGACGTAACACCGCCTGAATTTCAAAAAATCAACTATCACTATCACAGATTCGCAAACAACACGTTTTTTTATATTTTGTACTTCATTGCCAACTCTGAAAAAAATTTTAACACCTTTAATAGCTCAATGACAACCTAAATTTAAATGAGGCAGAACTAAATGATTTTTTTGCCACATCCTAAATTATACTCTATATTTCGATCGCAGTACTTAAGGCATATACAATAAAAAAGTAACAGCTCAAGCAGCTCCAATAAAAAACAGGAATGAACCGATTATTTTGGATTCTCACATTATATATGATCACCACGAGTGTTAAGTCAGAAATAAAATTCACTGAATTTGTCCATTACACAAATGAGGATGGATTACCATCTTCATTTGTTAAGAGCATAATACAAGATTCTGATGGCTTTATGTGGTTTGCAACCCGAGCCATTGTAACCCGATTTGATGGACAAACATTTAAGGAGTTTCCTGCTTACGACACTTCGGCTAATAAAGTGACTATATTTGGTGATAAACTCTATCTTGCTTTTGATTCTCTTTTAATCACCCGTACCATAAATCAAAAATATTATTACTTCGATAGCTATCAGGAATGTTTCAAACCTTATGAGTTATTAAATAGCGTTGACGCAGCTTTATCTGTAGTCCCTTCAAAAGATGGCTTTTGGATTTGCAGAACGGACAAAATCACATTCCTCGATGCCTCAACTAAAATGGAAAAACCATTAAAGACTATCTTTCCATTTGTATCATTCCCGGAAGAAATGGGTTTTAATAGTATTATTGAGACCCCAATATCGATTGTTATTTTGACAAATAACGACAAGATAGTGGTCGTTTCAAAAAAATCAAAAACAGTAAAATATTATAACGTTCCCAAAGAATTGACGCCCCAACAGACTACTCTGTTTTTTGTTGATTCGCGCGAAAATAGCTGGTTGGGAATGTCGGAGCATGGTCTGGTCCGTTTCAATCACACTACCGGAAAGTACCAGGTGTACTCTCAAAGTCAGGAAGCTCCCTTTAATTTACATCATAATCTGGTGCATTGCCTGACAGAAGATCAGCAAGGTCGCATCTGGATAGGCAGCGAAGATGGTTTAGCTATTTATGACCCGGAATCAGAAAATCTGACATTACATTATTTTGATTTACAAAACCCTACCGGATTAAATAGCAATCCCATCTATGATGCATTTTGTGATAGGGAAGGAAATGTTTGGCTGGGAACTTATTTCGGAGGAATCAACTTCTGGAGTAATAAAAAAAACTTTTTCAAAACCTGGAATCCAGGATTAGGAAAGGGCGAGTTGAATGGCAATGTTGTCAGTTGTCTCACCGAAGATAAGGAAGGCAATTTATGGATTGGACTTGAGGATAATGGGCTTAATAAATACAACCGCTATTCTGGTGAAATAATTCATTATTCACAAAATAAAGGACCGGCACTTTTATCATACAATAATATTCACGATCTTCTGTTCGTATCCGATTACGAATTATGGATTGCCACATACACCGGAGGTATCAACATTTTAAACACCAAAAACAACAAAATAAAGTACCTGAATCCTGGTAATACAAACGAATTATCATCAGATGCGATATACTCATTTTTAGATATAGGAAAATCTATTTATATAGCCACGTCGGAAGGCATATCGGTGTATAAAAAAGCAACAGGCTCTTTTTCTGCTTTGAAGCCTAAAATACTAGGAAAATCACAATTTGTATGTATAGCAGGAACGTCTGAGAAATTGTGGTTTACTTCCGGATCACAAGTATATGAGTATATACCATCTAAGGATTCTCTTTGTTTGTTCAACCGGTTACCGGAAATGAATAGTATTAATTTTGTAAAAACCGATTCGAAGGGTAATGTCTGGTTTGGAGATTGCTACAAAGGATTGTGCAGGTATAATGAAAAAACAGGAAATATAAAATTCTTCAACACTGAAACAGGGTTTCCTGTGTCATGGATATTTAGTCTTGAAGAAGGTGATAATGGTTGGTTTTGGGCCAGCAGTGATAAAGGATTAGTAAGATTCTCTCCCAATGAGGATATAAATATTTTGTATGACAGTAATTCCGGAATTCCCTTCAATCAATTTAATTACCGTGCATCATTCAGAGACAGTCAGGAAAACATCTATTTTGGTGGCAACAACGGGATGATTTCTTTCAATGAAAATCAGCCTGAGCAAAAACCCGACACATTGGAAATAATATTTACCGGAATGAAACTCTTCAATGAAGAAGTAATTCCAGGAGAAGACCAAAAGTTAAAACAGTCATTAAACAAATCAAAAAACATTTTACTGGATTATGATCAAAATGTTCTGACAATAGAATATGCGGCAATAGCCTATTCAGCTATTGGTAGCTGTCAGTATGCATATTATCTGGAAGGTTTTGAAAAAAAATGGAATTTTGTGGGAACACGCAATTTTGCGACATACACAAACCTGAGTCCCGGCACCTATTACTTTCATGTAAAAGCCTCAATAGGAGACATTCGAAATGCTGCTAAAGGTCAACAATTAAAAATCGTAATTCGTCCGCCCTGGTGGTTGTCCAAAAGCGCTTTCGCCGGTTTTCTTTTGACAATAATTTTATTGACCCGCCTGACTCTGAAAATAAATAAAAGGATTGAACAAGCAAAAGCGCTATTAATGTTGGAACGTCGGGAACGCGAACATGAAGATGAAATCCATCAAATTAAACTTGATTTTTTCACGAATATATCACATGAACTTAAAACACCTTTAACACTAATAATCGGTCCAACCAGCCAACTTATGAAAGAAGAAAAACTGAGTCCAGCCTTAAGAGAAAAGATTTCGGGAATTGAACGGAACGCCAAGCGTCTGTTTTATTTGATCAATCAGTTGCTGGAGTTCAGAAAAATTGAAACAGGAAAAGATAAATTGACAATTTCGCTTCAGGATATTAATACATATATAAATGATATAACAGAATCATTCTCGGAGTTAGCTGATTCAAAAGGCATCGAATTTATTGTTCAAATACCTCAACCGAATTCTAAAATTTGGTTCGATGGAAATAAAGTTGACAAAATCATTATTAACTTACTTTCCAATGCTTTTAAGTTTACCGAAAAAGGAGACAAAATTAAGTTATTCATAGATATCAAACCAAGAGAAGGTGCTTCCTCAAATGACAAACAAAATTTGATTATACAGGTATCAGACACGGGCAAAGGAATTGAACCCGAGTTCCTTGATAAAATTTTTGATCAATTTTTCCAATCGGATCATGGAAACGTCCATTCTGCAAATTCAGGAATAGGGCTGGCTTTCGTAAAAAGTATGGTTCTGTTTCACCGGGGTACCATAGAAGTGGATAGTAAGCCGGGTGAAGGCTCCAGTTTCACGGTATTGCTCCCCGTCTCAAAAGCCGATTTCCAGGACGAAGAAATTGTAACAGAAAAGGATCAGTTTATAAAACAAAATTTAAAATCCGAAATAGTCCAGGAATCATTTCCAAAGCAGATTGGCGATCCCATAGACGCGATTTCAGGCAAACCATATATTCTGCTGATTGAAGATAATATTGAATTGGTAAAATTTCTTATCGAGTTTTTAGAGGTTAATTATCATGTTGAAGCTGTTAGTAACGGCAAAAAAGGATTAGAGAAACTTAATACATCAACACCAAATATCATTATTAGCGACATTATGATGCCTGAAATGGACGGTATTACATTTACAAAAGAAGTCAAAACCGATCAGGCCACCTCCCATATACCTATTATATTGCTGACCGCAAAAACAGGTGTAGAAAACAAATTGGAAGGACTAATGACAGGAGCTGATTATTACATTGAGAAACCATTTTATCCCGAAATGCTTATTCAAATAATCGAAAACATTTTAAAAAACAGGCAAAAAGTGCTTACTCATTTTCATAATGACGCAGCCTTTCCATCATGCGAATTATATTGTTCCAACACCGATATAAAGTTCATAGAAGAGTTGACTAAGCTTGTAAAAGAACATCTGGATAATGAGCACCTTGATGTAACTTTTCTGACAAATAAAATGGGCGTAAGTCGTTCCCTGCTTCACAAAAAACTTAAAGGAATTGTGGGATGCTCCACGACAGAATTTATACGTACTATTAGGATAAAAAATGCCACTCAATTAATTCGTGCAGGAAAATGTAATATTGCAGAAGCGGCTTATGAAAGCGGCTTTGCCAGTCCAGCCTACTTTACTTCCTGTTTTAAAAAACTTTACGGCCAATCGCCTAGAGATTATTTTAATATTTAGTGTTTGTCTATAAAGTCAACTACTTCGTTATGCTTGCCATAAAAACAGTCATTTACGAAAAGTAAACGCCTTGAATTTGAACTTCATAGCTCAAACTCCCGACTTTATGGCAAATAAAAAAATTTAGAGAATTAATTAAAATCCAGCTCTAATATAAAAACCAGTAATCTCAGGAGATATCGGGGTTGCTTTCCGCCTCAAGGAATTTCCGTTTAGGAAATGACTTGCAGCGACGGCATTTTAATTAATTGAATTTTGCTGTAGTGGAGCGAAGCGGATCACGAATACCTTTGAAATAAAAACCTCAATGAGTAAAAAAAGTAAAAGCCCGTGCGGCTTGAGCACATAAATGAAAAATATCTTTTTTACGTAATTAGGCGTAGCGAGACGCTACACCGAACGAGGCGAAGCGGATCACGAATACCTTTGAAATAAAAACTTCAATGAGTAAAAAAAGTAAAAACCCGTGCGGCTTGAGCACATAAATAAAATAAAAATTTTTTACGTAATACGACGTAGCGAGACGCTACACCGAACGGATTTGAATTAAAAAAAATAATGTAGCGTGATGTCTGATAATATCACGCTACATTTTAATAAAAAACACACGTCTTTTTTCAAAAAACACACGTCTTTTTTGAAAAATCACACGTGTTTTTTCTGCGCCTCACAAAAGCACTATAAATTAACACTTTACAACAGTCATCACCACCCGTCATTTCTTATGCGGTTCGATACCAGGAAACAAGTTTTGCATGGCTGCCTCGTGTGGCAAATGGCGCTGTTACAACGGCAAAAACTGATGCCGGGTCATGTAAAAGTGCGTTTCTTTGGACGACCGAAGATCAAAGCAGTAACCGGATTCGTGTGCAGGCACAGAATATTGGCTTGTCAGAGAACAATGAAAACAGGCATGATCTTAAGTCTATTCCGGCCACCGGCGAACAGGTGGGCGTGTCCTTTGAATAGGGCGATCCCTCTGAAAATTGGGTATGATAAAATAAATAAACAGAACAACAATCAATTATTCCAATTGGGAGTCGCTTCATTTAACAAATAACGGACAAAGAAATCACGACGTTTGCGCTCCCCATACTTACCTCCCAGGGTATGATTAACACCAGGTAATACAAGCAATTCAAACTCCTTATCAGCATTAATCAAAGCATCCACGACCTGCATGGTTGAAGCCGGATCAACATTGTCGTCATTCTCGCCAACAATCAGCAACAGATGTCCCTCCAAAAGGTGGGCATTCACAACATTCGACGATTCGGCGTAATGGGGACCTACCGGATATCCCATCCATTGCTCATTCCACCACATCTTATCCATTCGGTTGTCATGACAGCCACAAGAAGCCACCGCGGCAGAATAAAAGTCAGGATGAAAAAGCACAGCTCCCATGGCACTCTGACCACCAGCAGAAGCCCCAAATATTCCAACTCTTGTAGTATCCATATAGGGATACTTTTCTGCTGCAGCCTTCATCCATTTGATACGATCAGGAAAACCGGCGTCCTTCAGATTTTTATAACAAACGTTATGGAATGCTTTACTTCTGTTAGAAGTTCCCATGCCGTCAATCTGCACAATAATGAATCCCAGTTCGGCCAGCCTGCTAAAATGTCCCATATAAGGGACAAAACTTTTTTGCACAAAAGAACTGTGGGGGCCTGCATAGATATACTCAATAATAGGATATGATTTTTGAGGGTCAAAATTGGAGGGTCGATAAATATTTCCCCAGATATCCGTTTTTCCATCGCGCCCTTTTGCAACAAAGGGTTCAGGTGCCACCCATCCACACTCAGTCAGCTTTGAAACATCCGCTTTTTCGAGCGTCATCAAGATCTTCCCGTCGGCAGATTGTCTCAAGACACTAACCGGGGGAATATCCGGCGTTGAATATGTGTCTACAAAAAACTTATAATCATGAGAAAAAGTAGCCTTGTGTTGTCTTTTATCCGGCGTCAGATCTACAAGCCCTTTGCCATTAAAGCCCACCCTGTAGTAATGCTCGAAATAGGGATCTTCATTTTTGTTGCGACCACTGCCACGAAATATAATGAAACGTTCGTCCTCATTAACATGCTCCACACCACGAACGACCCACTCACCCTTAGTCACTGCATTTTTCATCTTTCCTGACTGGCCATCAAAAAGATAGAGGTGATTCCAGCCATCGCGCTCCGAAGCCCAAATAATTTCCTGAGTATCTTCCAGGTCATATCGATACCGCTTACCACTATAATCAATAAAAGTAGAACTCTTCTCATCAATTACAATGAGTATCTCCCCTGTCATAGCATCAACTTTTACCACCTGGTATCGCTGGTGTCCACGTTGATTGAACTCAAAGGTGAATGCCTTGCTATTGGCCAACCATTTAACATTTGAGATACTATACTGATTCTCGAAAGCTCTGGTATCAATATCAATTTGTTTTCTCTCCTGCACATCAAACAGAGTGGGTCTATGAATGGGAAGAACATCGCCAGCCCTGAGATATTCAATTTTATGCAGTTTTGGAAGCAATTGTTCTTTGGGAGAAGACTCTATAAACTGCATATAGCGTTTTTCATGAAGTCTGACTTTATTAGTCGTCAGATAACGTGAATCGGGGGACCATGAAATATAAGAAGAATAGAGGTCCACGGCAGCTCCATCGAAACTCAGCTGTACCGGCTCCTCCTCATCCAGCATCCTGACAAACAAATTATAATCGCGAATAAAAGCCACCTTTTTACCATCGGGAGATGTAACAGGTCCGTTGCCCAGCTCATCGCGAGTCTTGCCCCAATGACCTCCAGAGTGCCGCTTATTCGCGGGGGCAATAGCTTCCAGTTTATAATCCTCCGTAATGTGGCATTTCCATACAGAATCTTTATATTGGAAAGTAAAACTTTCAATTTCGGGAGAGAATTTCAGTTTATTAAGCCAAAGTTGACCCGGCTTAGCATTCATATTCAAATCTTCTTTCAACACCTTTGCAACGCGGTCATGATCGAAAGCCAATCGTTTACTCAGGCTTTTAGCATCAACAATGTAATAACGTATAGTATCGGAAGAGATCCTCGTTTTGTACCAAAATAGTTCGGTCGTGTCTATCCAATTCAGTTCAAGTACTTCATTTAGTACCATATTCCTAAACTTCGAAACAGAGTCGGCCCTTTCATAATCCTCCTTAGTAAGCTGTGCATTAAGAATCAGTGCAGAAAAAACAAAAGGTAAAAGAAAAACAAAACGTATCATATTAAAAAAAAATTATACTCACACCCTAAATTAAGAGATTAACTACTAATAAAAGAGCGAGGGATCATTAAACAAAAAGTATATGCAAAAATTATCCTTTTTAGAACAGATGCATGGCACATTCTCGAAAAACTCTTGCACTTATCAAATAAAACTCCCTGCAAAACCATTTTTCACAGGGAGTCTATAAATTATCAATATTAAGCGCTTACTTCTTCAAGGTTCTAGCGCCAAAAACCGGTCCTGCCCTATGGTCATCTTTGGGATCTAATTTTACGGTAATAAAACCATTTTCTCTGTCAATGCCATCAGGGATATCATAAACCTGGGTATAAAATTCACCGGGGCGGGCATTGGAGATATTTTCAGTGGCAATTCGTTCTCCATTAACCAAAATATCGAAGGTTTTACTCCCAGAATAACCACCCCAATATTCAATAGCTAACTGCAGAGGACCTTCATCAACGACCTTCATTTCAAAAGACATCCAGCCGCCACGATCGGCCTCACGATATTTACGCCGACGATACTCATGAACCCAACTTTTTTCGCTTTTAAAATTATGGTCTCTTTCCGGCTGCATTTCTCCAGGTTGAAAATAATCAATGGTCCGGGCCTCCAGTTTTTTCTTAGCCTCCTGCCTGGCTTTGTACTCTTCCTGAAAAGTCTTCCATCTGGCTTCATTAAAGATGTCAAAATAGACAGAATAGCGCCAGTCATTAGTTTTGTAGAAAGGTTTAAAAACGATATCACGCGGACGCCCAACATTTTTCGTTTTAAAAGTATTAGTAGCCCCCTGAACGCTGGTAGTCCATGTCTCAGGATTAGAATCATCAACCATCAAAACAGGCACATAAAGAGGATTGGCGGCATTTGCATCATCTTCGGGTCCCAGCTGTCCGGCCAAAACCAAAGGGCCATACATCAAAGCAACTCTGTCTTTATTGTCGGGCATAGTCTCTAATCTAAGCGAAAAAGGAAAAGACACCTCTACTTTATCCCCTGATTTCCAAACACGATCAATAGCCACAAAACTTTGTGGCGTTGCGCTAAATGAAACTTCCCTGCCATTAACCTTCACTGTCATACCTTTTTGAGCCCAGTAAGGATAACGAATCTGCAGTACTAAATCAATTGGTTTTTCACACTCGAAAGTAAAAGCAGTACTTTGCTCATCAGGGTATTGTGTATGCTGAGTCAATTTTAAGCCTTTTTGAGCCCAGGTAAGCTCAGAGGCAATAAACTGACTCACAAACAATTCCTGATCATTGTAGAAATAAATATTTTTCGGATACTTGGCGTGATTTTCCATTCCGGTTCCCACACAACAAGTGAATCCGTAAGGGTCCTGATATTCTTTATGCCCCCCCATCTCAAGCGATAAATTATATATAACATGCCCGGTTTCGGGATGTTGAGACGAGAGAATATGGTTAAATAACGCTCTTTCATAAAAATCAGCAATTTTAGCCTCTCCTTCCCATTTAAATAAATGGTTTGAGAGTTTAAGCATATTATAGACATTGCACGTTTCAGTTGTGTTACTACTAAGATAATTGCTAAGAGTATCAGGACTGCTAAAATACTCATGGTCACCATTACCACCGGTAACATACGAATGATGATTGACAACACTCGTCCAAAAAAATTCTGCTGTTTTTCGATCAACAGTATCGCCGGTCAGTTCATAACGACGCGCCAGTCCAATTAATTTGGGTATCTGAGTATTGGCATGATGGCCCGGCAAAATATCTATCCCTTCGGAAAGAGGCCCCAACACAGCCTCGTGATGAAACACCCGCGATAATTCCAGATATTTATTATCACCTGTAACGGCATACAGTTCCGCAAAAGATTCATTAATTCCGCCATGTTCACAATGAAGCATCTTTTGAATATCCTCATGTGAAAGGTTTTTTACGATCGTTCCAAGCCAATCGGCAAATCCCTTTTCAATTTCCAGCGCTTTTTCGTTTCCACATAACTTATAGGCATCCATCAAACCGGCCATTACTTTATGTTGCGTATAAATGGGGGCCCATATTCCATTGAGATCAAAACCGGCTGAACGAATTTCTCCTTTAGCAATCTGTTCCTCAAAAACCTTCTTGCCTCCTTCAAAAGCACCAATATACCCATCCCCATTGGCTATTTGAATTTCATCAAGTTCACTGACGATATAATTCACCCTATCCAAGAACTCCTCATTTCCAGTGGTTTTATACATCATCGCACAGGCAGAAAGATAATGCCCAAGGCTATGACCTGTCAACGATTCGCCTTCCCAACCACCATAGTGTTCAGCTTTGGGCTCCAGACCTGCTTGTTCTCTGAAATGGGCCAACAAACGATCAGGTTCATAATTTAAAAGAATTTTCTCATTGCGTTTAGTCGCGTCCAAAAAGGGCCCATCCAGCAATTTAACATCTTCCAAACCAAACTGTAGAGCACGAAACGGAATCACTTCCGGACCGCCGGTTTTGACATAATGCTTCTCTGCTTCGGGCTGCTGACAACCACAGAAGCACACTGCCGCTCCCATAAAAATAAACCAAAAGACATTTTTAATCATTTCTATTAATTTTATAAGTTGTTTATTTCAAAAAAACAGGATCATTGACTGAATCCATAATAAACCAAATCATTGCATTCCTCCTCCATCAGAAACTAAATGTTCCAATTAGAGTTTGTCTGAAAAGCCCCTGTTCGGTGTTACACCTACTCTTAAAATAAGCATTTACACCACTAAGCTCACATTTTTAGGGCTTCACAAGCCTTGAATTTTATATTTCAGTCACTTAATTTATTTATTCTTGCTCATTCGTTGTTTTCCGGATAATGATTGTTTTGTTTTTCTTCTTCAATGGAATTACATAAACACCACGCTCATTCGCCAAAAATTCAGCAGGTTTGTAATTATCGATTCCGTTAGTATCATTCAACAAAATCCGCAATAAAGCATTCGGTGTATAATCATTTTTAGCATCCAAAACCAGTTGTAGTTGGCCAGACAAATAATTATATGAAACACTTTTAATTTTACCGGCATCAAGAGATATCTCAAGCCCCAGTGGCGCTACAAAAACACGTGAACGAGCCGCTGTTGTTAAATTTAAAGTAATCCATTCACCTTTGGAGGTCACATTTCCTCCCATACCCAGCCATCCAAACTCACTATGTTTAACCAGAAAAGAGGCGGTATTAACGGCATAGCCAAAAAAGCCCGTACCATAATCACCTGAAATACCATCGATACTCAATGTTGAGGGGAAAGAATGAAATGCTGCAGGCGCAAAACCATCCTGAGTGATATTCGATAAAGCACCCATCAATCCGCCATACCCTACTCGCAACATATAAATATCATCAGGCGATTCTTTATAGGCATGCAAGACAGGAATTGCATTCAATGCTGAGCCATAATGATGAAGTTGACGCTCAACGCGCGACAACTTCCCTGCGTACAGAAAATCCCAATAACGCCGGGCACTACCATTATACCCCCAATGAGGAACTGTAGGCATATAAGCCAATATGGCATTTAATGTAACAGTGGCCTTGTCGTCGAAATCAAAATATTTAGACCACATATATACTTCTTCCTGCCCCGTAGAGTCCCAGGGCATTTCACTACCAAAAGGATAATTAAGAGATGCCCAATGCCCGGCCCTTTTACGCATGGCAGACGTCAGTTTTTCAGCCTGGTCGTTCCACCCTTCTCTTTTTAAGTCTTCCAATACCAACAGAAAAACAGTGCCTTCCATCTGCCCAAATTGAGCATAATAAGGCGCCTGCCCGACCATCGCCATGGAAGTTTGAAAAGCATTCTCCAGATACCACTCCCACGAACGTTGAGTTACCAGTCCCTTATAGTTACGTCCCAAACGATACATCACCCAATGAGCAGCCGCAACGTGAGGGTAATTATACGAGCGTCCTACCGACTCAGAAGCCTCTTTACTCCATGCCGCCCAGGTGCCATAATTAACATCATTGCTGTAAGTTCCATCAGGCATACTATCAGGCTCATAATAAAAGAGGCTCTTACGAACGCCATATTTATGTTCGCCTTCGCTATATTGAATACCTCCCCACAAAGTTCGGTTAACAAAATCTTCCATTTTGGCCACTTCATCCGGATCGGGTTGCACCAGTTGTTTCATTACAGCATTAAGCCAGCTTCCGGCACCACCTTCATCGCTGAGACCAGCTATCCACGACCGACTATTCTGAGTTATTTGTCGCTTATCTTCATAATCATAAGTTATAACAGATGGGGCGCGACCAAAAAGATCACTTTCATCATCAAACCATTGTTCGTGCGTCAAAAAATGGCCATTGTCAGCAACCACCTCTGCCTCCGGTTTTATAACTTTATAATTAACAGATTGAAGCGTACCGTCTTCATAAGTAATTAAAAGACGCGCCCGCCCCCATTTAAGGCCATTAACACGAATTTTTTTCCAACCCGCCGGCGTCACTCCGTCCTCTTTTATTGCCAGGGCACCTTCGGGCATCACCTCAAAAGACTGAATACCGGCCTTATAGTTAACAAACAACTGTCCATCCACATCCCGGGGCAGCACATAGCCTGGAAAACCAACAGCCACCGGACGCTTTTGCTCAATTAACGTTTGCTCTATGGTATGAACATTATCGCATAACACAAATTCAACGCCCACCGAACAGGATTCTCCCGGAGCCAAAACAACCGATGTGGGCTTGTTCCACTGTTGCACACCACGCCACTCATTGTCGGCATACGCTTTACTGTGAACCATCCATTCATGAAATCCCTCAAAAGTGATTCCACGTGGCATAGGATCATCGAGCAGGGGACGATAAGCTTCAAAAGGCGTTTTGCCATGCGGCAAAACCAGCAATACGGGTCCCTTTCCGCTCAGCCTTACAGCTTGCAAATACCCGGCATCCATGCCAATATACGGATCAAAAAACACATTCCCGGCATGCACCTCATCCAGGTGCTTCTTGTGAAAAATATTGTTGAAAACCATCGGTATGCCCAAAGCTCCGATTTCAATCTCATTATCGAGTTTATTATACAACTCAAAACGCAAAATTAATTTCCCATCTACATTTTCCCAAAAGCGCGTGACTTCAAGCGGTACATCTTTGGGAAGCGTACCATCCAATCTGGCAGCCGCCAAAACACCCCTACCTCCATTGTCCAACGCCTGAACATCTCCTCTTTGCGCAGCAGTTGAATAACTGGTCCAATCAACCGTCCCCTTCTGCCGCACACGGAAGTTTACATCACCCAGCTGATAATATCCATCTCCTTTTCTAAGCTCCGACCACTCACCCG
Source organism: Geofilum sp. OHC36d9 (assembly GCF_052400685.1). Taxonomy (NCBI): domain Bacteria; kingdom Pseudomonadati; phylum Bacteroidota; class Bacteroidia; order Marinilabiliales; family Marinilabiliaceae; genus Geofilum; species Geofilum sp. OHC36d9. The sequence goes on along the minus strand of NZ_JBQTGJ010000012.1, from coordinate 88,813 downwards.
TTGTATAATTAAAGCCCGGCTCAACCACCGGCGATAATTCTATTGCTGTTTGAGTTGATTTATTCACCGAAAGCTTAAAATCCGGGGTTGCGAACTCCAGCAAACCCGATGTGGGTTCCAACTGTTCCTGAGCCGAAGCATCACTAACTGCCAATCCACTGCCGACGCATAACATCCCCCCCAACAATAGAGAAAGAGAAACAGCTCCCCCTGATTTTTCACGTTTAAGTCCCTTTAATAACTTCATATTGAAACATTTTATCTTATTAATTAAAACCTATTTTTGCACTATCTCTTGTTACTCAACCCGCGAGGTCTGCTTTTATTCATCAAGGCCTCTACTTCGGTCTTTATCATTGGTTTATTAAACAGGCTGAGACTGGATATATACCCCGAGAAATTCTCTTCTGATAAACCACTGCCACCAATAATTACACAACTGTTCTCCACAAACAAACTGATGGGCTGTTCCAATACCAGTACTCCATCAACATAAAGCACTTCCTTCATCCCATCAAAAACCAGTGCAATATGGTGCCATTCACCGGCTTCGGGAACCTTACAGTAGGCCAGATCGACATAGCCATCTCCATGGGCCACAGCGCCATAATGGCCAGCACCGTACATAAGCGCAGCATACGACCCCATCATCATATTCTCTCTGGAAGTCCAGGTGGTGATACATTCACTCTCACCGACCTCCGGATTCAAAACCCAGGAGGAAACGGTAAACGGCGCATTCCAGGCCATACTTTCAGGGACTTGCCTGTTAAGCTCCAGAACCTGTAGCCCGTCAAAAAAGAAAGCCTTAACACCATCTATCTTTTCTATTTTCAATTGGGCACCCGTAACTGAAAAACTTCCACCTATTACGCCTTTATTTGGAATATCACCTGTAAGCACGCCTGATTTCAGTCTTTCTGCATCCAGCTTAACAATACAGCTTTCTGTACGCTCTACTCCGGGTCCTTCAGCAGACTCCGGGTTTTGAAAAAAAGGAACCTCAAAAAGCGAATCGTAAACCTCCAATTCCCAAACTGCTGCAAACACGCCTGTTTTTTCTGTACCCGTCACCGTCAACTTCACAAATCTTGCCGTAGCATTGCCATCATCAATCATTGGTGAACCCGATCTTCGATTCTTGCTTTTATCTGCAAATAATGTCCAGTGAATACCGTCGGTAGAAGTCTCAATTGTATATTGATAATAGAAAGTAGGATATTCGAAACGAGTCATTATTCGTTTAACATTTATCATACGCCCCAAATCAACGACCAACGACTGAGGCAGTGTGGAAGAAGCAGCTTTCCAGATTGTACCATTATTGTTATCGGTAGCAAATCGAGGTAAAAACTGATGATTAATATCCCCATTTGAAAATCGGGTAGCTTTTGATTCCAGATGATAAAAAGATGAAGCATTAGCCAAGGCTCTATAAGCCAGATTTTCGCAGACCATCAAATCCTGTCCGAAATCAATTCCATGGTGTGATGGATTTACCTTCTGAATTGTAGTATCATTCTCAAACACCAACCGATCAATACAGACCTGACGAAACATGCCTCCCGTACTGTGGGGATTGTCATGTCTGTGATAAACTATATAGTATTGATCATTTCCCTTCAGAACTGAATGGTGTCCGGGACTATCGATGGTCCCGTCATCGGATGACTGCAATATAGGTGAGTTCTGACCATACCGGTATGGACCTTCGGGACGGTCACTAACAGCATAATGAACCGCATAAGAGCTAAGTCTGCAATCGCCGGAAGAATACATCAAAAAGTATTTCCCGTTCCTTTTTAGTGGGTAAGCCGCTTCAAAAGCCTCCGGCACCTGATTCATAGGGATCGCATCACTACGGAGAATAGTTGTCATATCCACCGGGTCAATCTCCGCCCATCCTATTCCGTCGAACAAATGACACCAGGTTCCAAACCAGCTGTACACAGATCCATCATCATCTTTCAGGAACTGGGCATCCAGCGCCGGCAGGTTATCAAGTCCGGTGCCCACTTCAATCACAGCGACACCATCATTGATTGGCTTCCAAGGGCCCATTGGCGAGTCGGAAACATATCCGTAAATATTACATCCAAACTGACAATTGCCCATATAAAAATAATATCTTCCGTCATTTCCTTCCACCACATCAGGCGCCCATACATTGGTTAGGCCTTTTGGAACATCCAGATCCATCTCGTAGTTGAACCAATTCACAAAATCTTTACTAATCCACACCTGTGGTTCACCCGAAGCGAGTTTTATTCCGTCAGTGGTGGAGTACAGGTACCAGGTATCTCCGAATTTCTTAATGGTCGGATCAGCAAAATAACCTGGAAGAAGGGGGTTGCCTGCACCAGAAGAATCAAAAGAAACAACCTGTGCTGACAATATCCCCTCAAAAAGAATCAAACCTATTAATACAATCATCTTCCAGTTTGTACTGAATCTATGAAAAATAAATTTTCTCATTATCTGTTTAAATAGAGTATGTCCATAAACTAAGTGTTTGAAATATAAAGCTCAAAATCAAGGCTTGCGCAGTCATAAAAATCAAGGCGTTTACTTTTCGTAAATGACTGTTTTTATGACAAGCGTAACGCAGAAGTTGACTTTATAGACAAACACTAAATAGTTTTCGTAAAACCAGTCGGAAATTTTAATGGCTGTCAGTCAATGATAACATTAAAAATAAAAGTTGCCTGAACTGTTTTTCCGGACTCGTATTCATAAACCAATGCCTGACTGATTGAATACTGCTCACCCGGGACACATTGCCCCGGATATTGTCCAATAGAAAAAGAAAAGGCCGATGCATTAAACTCCGAAAAAAGTCTGGCCTCACTTCCCCATCCGCAAACATTTCCCTCAGCATCAAACCAATGCCCGTAACCATTGGCTGTGGTATTGGCATTTAATGTTCCATCTGCCTCCCGGCCATTAAAACCAATGTCGCTTCCTATTTTGCTGGTAATCTCTCCCGGCTTAAGCACAAAGCCCTTACACAGGTCTATCAGATTGCTTCCCTCCAGTGTTATGGTGGTTCCCGAATACTCGCTATTACTAAAAGGAAAATTAATGTCAAAATTAAATACAACGCTTTCATGAATTTCTGTGCCATCAAAATGAATATTTCCAAGAATATCTGTATTTGTAAACTTCACCTTGTAAGGCCATTGATCGTCATTACTCTCGTCATCATCCCAGGCGTGAGGGACATAGGTATCCGGGGCTCCGGTAACAACAAACCATAATTTCTTACACTTTTCCGAAACAACGAAATTCACCACATTTTCTGTACCACTCATCATATCTCCATAAACCCGGGAACCATCATCCAGCAAAGCAACATAGCCATAACGCCAGCCGGCCCTTTCGGGATTTTCAACCTGATTAAAGCCTAAGGCATTGACCAATCCGGTAAATTCGGCAGAAATAGTAGTCCCCGCTTCAGGAACATTTAAAGGAATCGCGTTATAACCCGTGGTCCCTGGGCAACGATCATAAGCCACTTGATAACTCCCATCTCCCAACTCCACAAATTTGAAAGATTGCTTTCCAACATAGGCTACTCCCATTTCCCGAAGAGCATCAATATCCCATGTAACAAACCGGCTGGCAGCATCATAAATTTCGTCATTGAATTGCTCAACCGAAATATTCGTAATTCGCATGTAGGTTTGGATGGGATCTTCCGGTTCTTCTGCCAATCGCCACAGTCTGCCAATGATATCAATTCCATGTTTCTGAGCCCAGTAATAATGAATAAAATAGCTGGCATAGCGATAATCTTCATGGTGTAAATGTCGGTGAGCGTTATCGCAATAAACAGAAAAGTGTCCTGAACCAAACACCTCTTCAGGATAACTTTGGTATGCCTGCCATTGAGCACATTGCTCCCAGAATGCATTACCCCCATTACCTCCAAAGCCATATCGATATCCAGAAGTTCCACCCCGATCGCAAAATACCTGATACTGAAAACTGTGACCAATTTCATGGGCAATGGTTGAACCTACAGGCTGACACGTGTTCGGACTCAGCCATAATGCACCAATAGTGTCATCATATCCGGCCCCAGTAGCATTCCACTCATCCTGATAAAACAGGAATATCATCATCTTGTAATCATCCAGGAGGGATTTACCAACCCCCACCTCAGCAAATTTGAGTTGATTGACATTAAGATCATAAAACCCCTCAGCTTTTTCCAGCATATCATCTATATCCACTCTATAGGCTTCAGGCACCTCCGATGCTCCAGGATCCTTGTCGCCATATCCTTTACCCCAAAAAACAATAAAATTATCCGATTCTCTGCTTCGCTTATAACACCAGGTACTATTCTCATCATTAAAATCTTCCCCATCAAATTCGTCTGGGATATATATTTTTTTCTCTTCTTCTGCATCAGTCTCCTCTTTATTCACGTTAGAAACCTGAGCCTCTTCATCATCGCAACTGTTGGCAATTCCAAAAATGAAGATTAGGGATAAGAAAAGTATCTGATATACTGTTTTTGTATGGAACACTGTTTTTTTCATATGTTTATAATTTGTCTCTCAGTGGTCATATGGAACTCGCCAGGATAATCATACTTCTGTGTGTGAAACAATTCTCATGGCTCGTTTCATACCATCAGGGCTTGCATTCGTTTAAAATTACTCTAAGATATTGATGGGGACTCATTCCTGATAATCAGAATTCGTCGCAGACTGTTAAATTCAATGAAATAGATGTTTACCGACACCTGTAATCCAATCTCCCCAATGATTACCGCAGCTTTTGACACTGCGATAATCACAAGGGAGTAATATGGTTCATTGCCGGAGTAGTAATTTCTATTCTAATGTGACAGTAATAATGAAACGGACAAAATTCATTTCATCATTTATATCCCTGAAGCCCAGACTAATTTTATAAGATGATCCGGCAGTCAAATCCGGTGCGCGACCAATATTCAGCAGTCCTTCATCCATATTCAATTCAGCAAAGAGGGTAAAGCCATCATCACCCCATGAGCACACTGCTCCTGAGGCATTCATCCAGTAGCCCGGAGGGTTGGCAGTATAGCTGCTTTCGGCATCCCAAGCACCAGTTTCCCTGTCAACCACATACAGATGAATGGTTCCCTCCTCGTTTGCATCCAGATTACTCAAAAATTCGTCTACATCAATACCCATATTATAGGCGATAACATCGGCATAATCATACAAATTAACAGAAGCAGAAGCATAATCACCATCCGGAATAGTCACACTAGTAATAATCAGAGAAGGATCCGTAACGGCCACATTAAACAAAAATCGGACATAGTCATCATAATCAGGTCCATTCAAGGCAAATCCGACATTAAAAGATGTTTCTAATCCCGCTTCTGCGGCTTCATTAACATCAATAATTAATTGCCTATTAATTTCATCAAATTCGAGACTTGCAACATACCCTTGGTCACCCTCAGTAATACCACCTGCAGAGTTATAATACCATCCCGATTCTCCTTTGGTTGGCGCAATTTTATCCCAATGGCTTCTCGAAGCATTAATATTATAAAACACCACGCTTTCATTTTTCAAGCCACTAACAACCTCGTCCACGGTTAAATTCATTTTATCATGAAAGACATTAGCGTAATCATCCAGATAAATAACCTGAGGTTCAAAACGTCCAACCTCAAATTCAATATTATGACCAATAATTGCTTCAATATCGGACTTCAAATAAGGATTTTCATCCTCACTATACACATGTTTATTGCTTGCGTCTTCAATGCTGTCATTACAAGATCCCAGCATGACAATCAGAAAACTTATTAATAGATATATCAGATTTGTCTTCATTAGTTTTTTTTTAGTTAGTGCTTGCAAAAAAAGGCCAACTTTCGCGTTATGCTTGTCCTAAAAATGGTTATTTACGGGAGTAAACTCACATTTGTCGGACTTCGCAAGCCTTGCCTTTGAACATTTCCTATCAAGCACTTGAGATTTATTACTAATACGAGTTATGCTATTAGTGCAACGAAAATTAATTCCCATAACCTGGATTCTGCACAAGATTAGGGTTCCCATCCATAAAATCCTTTGGGATTGGGAAAATGTTAGAATGACTCGCTAACGGATCAGCATTTGCTTCTTTACAGAACCATGACTTGCCATTGTAAACCGACTGATTGGAGCCATTGATTCTGAATCGAATCAGATCCTGACGCCGATGGTGCTCAGCAACAAACTCCCAGGCCAGATCATCCAGCAAACCACCCAGTTCAATATCCGCTCCACCTTCATAGATAGTCACCCAGATATCTTCTTCACCCATTTTCCCCTGGTTCTCACGGTAACCGTATTCATAAACACTACCCCCCTTTAGATCCTGCACAGTGCGAATGGCTTTTGAGGGATTATCTTTGAAAGCCCGTTGACGAACGCGCGTCACCAATGCAGCTGCATCGGCTTCTGTTTCTCCATTATATCCGCCCATTCGCAACAAACATTCAGCCTTAATCATATAAGCATCCGCCAGTCTGAAAAATGGAACATCGTCGTAACTTGTACCAAAGTCACCAGACAATATTTCATATTTGATCAATCTGGCACCTTCAAAAGGATAACAGCCGGGGTTATCAATACTATGAAGCTCTTTGGTATAAACAAGGGGTTCACTATCCACATAAATGGGACTTCCACTCTGATCATACTGCTGTCCAAGGGTCCAACAATCGTCAAAACGGCTATCATCGGCATCATAAGTATCTATAAACTGGGGTAAAGCCGCACTACCACCGGTAGCCCAGCCATTGAATCCCCAAACCGCTCTACCTGCCGTATGAATCCATTTATTGGCATAGTAGTTTCCGCCTGCATATTTTTCTTCAAAAGGAATTCCGAAAATAATTTCAGATGATCCCGAGATATCCTCTTTAAAATTATCAGAATAATCAGGAGCCAGGGCAAATTTCCCACTATTTATAACCTCATTTACTTCATCAATGGCTTTGCCATAATATGTATTATCAGAATGATCATTAAACCATGCGTTGTGATTCAAATACATTTTAGCCAAAATCATATTTACGGTATAGTTATTAATCTGCCCCATACCATTATCTTCTCCACAGTTTCCTTTTATATCATTTAACTCTTCAATGATAAAATCCCATGTTTGCTGAGGCTCTGCCTGCTCTGGCAACCAACCCTCCGGGTGATCATATGTGATATCTAAAGGTATATTTCGGAACAGATCAAACAATATGTAATAATAAAGAGCGCGATAACCTCTTAATTGCGCAACGGCGGACTCAGAATTTTGAACGGCCTCATCTGCCAATAATTTATTGCAAGCATTAATTCCTGAATAAGCCCCGTTCCATTCTGTCCAATAATGTCCAATCTGGGAATGAAACTCATGTTTATGCATGGAGACGTAAAGATCTCCCCAACCAATGCCAATTCGATAAGGCGTACACCATAAATCAGATGATTCAGCCTGTATGTCACAATAGCCGTTCCATCCCCAATACACATCTCTTAAACTGCTATAGACAGGAGCAAACATACTGGCAGCATCTTTCTCCGAAAACTCATATTTCTCAGCCGCAATGGTATCGTAAATAGTCTCATCCAAGTCAGTACAACCACTGAATGAAAATGCCAGCACACCAAAAACTACCACTTTAATGGATTTATATATTCTCATTTTCATAATGTTATCAGGTTTTAAAATGTAACGTTCACACCGAATGTAAATGACCGAATCACAGGATACTTGTCCCGCCAGTCAATTCCCAAAGACCTCACATTTCCATTGGAAAGTTCAGGATCCAGCCCGTCATATCCGGTAATGCAAAACAGATTGTCTCCCGAAACATAAGCGCGAATCTTCTCCACATAACTATTCTGACCAACTGGAAGCGTATAGCCCACAGTCAAATTAGTCAATTTCAGGAAGTCTCCATCTTCAAGATAATAACTGACAATGGTCTGTTTTTGAGCCGGAGACAAAGTATACTCTCCGCCATAGGGAGCCTTCTGAACAGAACGCAGCCGGTTATAGGCGATAGAGTTGTTCTCATAAAAAGCACGTGGCTCATTTAGTATCTGGAAACCCAGCTGACTGGTCATCTGGAAACTCAGATCGAAATCTCCGTAACGGAAACTATTACTCCATCCAAGATACACATCCGGTAAACCATTCCCCAGATATTGCCGATAATTGTCGTTGTTCAACATGTTATCTGTAAACTCTTCAGCTTCTCCGCTTTCAGGATTCTCAATCAGCCACAAACCATTTTCCGAAACGCCAACAGATTTAAGTCCGAAGAAATTCCCCAAAGATTCGCCTATTTCAAGACGTTGAGTTGGAATGGATATCGGCTCACCTAACCAGGCATCATCCTGTTCGTTGGCGGTTTCGTACAGATCGTTGGACAAACTTAGCAGTTTGTTTTTGTTGTGCGAAGCTGTAATGGTGGTATTCCATTCAAAGCGCCCCTTCTTTACAGGTGTAGCATTGATGGCGACCTCGATCCCCCTATTGCGCATTTCGCCCACATTGGCCAATGTTTCCGAGTACAAATTGGGAGGCGTAGGCACTTTGTATCTCCACAACATGTCAGAAGTTTCTTTGTTATAGACATCGATGGAACCTCCCAACCGGTCGTTGAGCACACTAAAATCGAGACCAATATTCACCTCCTCAGATGTTTCCCACTTCAAATCGGGATTAGGATTTGACTGCACCTCCAGGCCTGGTTTCCAGTCTCCATTTTCGTAATAATATGAACTCCCTAAGGAATAGCGCGTAAGCGAAAGATAAGAATCATTGGGAATCACTCCTGTGACCCCGTACCCGGCGCGCACTTTCAGATTCTCCAGCCAGCTCACATTACTCATAAAACCTTCATTACTGATGGTCCACCCCAATGAAGCCGACGGGAAATTTCCCCATTCATTGTTTTCACCGAATTTGGAAGAACCTTCGCGACGCAGACTTAGCAATGCGTTGTATTTATTGGCATAACCATAGCTCACACGACCAAAAAAACCGATCAGTTTGTTATCATTTTTGTAGCTTCCCATTCCGGCTTTTCCTTCCTTCAGTGCTGCCCCCACATTGAGGTTATTGTATTCAAAAAAATCAGTCTGGTAATCATAGTTATTGGCATTAAAGCCCTGATTCAGGTTGTATTGATAGCTATACCCGGCCAATAGACTAAGTCGATGACTATTGAAGTTTTTATTATACTTAGAAGTAATCTCCAGATTATCGGTTTTGCTATCGGCTTGTGAATGATAAGCATAACCGGTATGGTTATCCATTTTCTGACTGAAATACTCAGAGGTGTAATAACCTTTATCGTGGGAGTTTGAGCGACGGGTAGCCAGCATCAGGTTGGTTTGCCAATCCTCTACGGGCTCAATGGTTATATTTCCGGTGATACGGGTCCATTCAGACTCGTAACTACCCTTTCGTTCTTTAATCATCCCCACCGGATTGTAGTAGTAATTTACCTGAAAATCTTCCCTGAAAGTTCCGTCTTCGTTCCATATAGGCTCAGTCGGATTGCGGATAATGGCCTGTCGGTAGATATTGGAAGCTCCATTATCGTTGGCATTAGTAGCACTATTCTCATGAAGCCCCTTTACCATATTAAGATTAACTTTTAACATATCGTTCATCATCCAATGCGATATATCAAAGCTCATACGCATTTCTTCATTATAGGTATCTATTATAACTCCTTCCTCCTTTCGATAATTAAAATCGCCCGAATAGGTTGTTTGTTTAGTTCCGCCTGAAATGTAGAAATCATGGTTATGTGTAAAAGCCTTTTGAGAAATAGCTTCTAACCAATCCGTATCATACCCTTTGTCGGTAAAATCAGTTAACCCCTCCCTTATTTCATCAGAGCCCATGAAGTCAAGCGTTTTTCCAAATTCAGCCAAAGACAAATAGCCCGAATACCCAGCACGGGTATCAGTTCCACGTTTCCCCGATTTGGTCGTTATAATAATAACACCGTTAGCTCCACGCGTACCATAAATAGCAGCAGCTGAAGCATCTTTCAACACATCAATCGATTCGATGTTTTCGGGAGCCACAGTGCCAAGTCCCCCTTCCACACCATCAATTAACACCAGTGGGGTAGAACTTCCTTCCAAAGAGATAACACCACGTAAGCGTATTGTAGATTCAGCATTAGGATCTCCGCTCCCTTTGGAAATCGTCAATCCGGCAATTTTTCCTTTAATCAGCTCTGCTGCATCCTGAACTTTTCCCTGAATAAAATCTTCTGATTTCACACTAGCCACAGCACTTGTCACATCTCCCTTACGTTGAGTACCGTAACCTATTACAACAACATCGTTCAAATTAAGCACATCTGGTTGCATTGAAATATCTATTTGCGATTGGGTACCAACAAGAACCTCCCGGGTCTTCATTCCAACAAAAGAAAAAACCAACACGGCAGCATCAGAACCAACATTTATTGAATAGTTGCCATCCATATCAGTAATCGTTCCTATACTGGTACCTTTCACCTGAATTGTGACTCCAGGAATAGGAAACCCCGTATCATCAATGACAGTTCCATCAATGGATTTCTCTTCATTCTGAAAAACACCTCTTTCTTCAGTAATGCGTCCATTTATTTCAGAATGATTATCCAGGTGATTCCGTTCGGGATATTCCTCAGCTAATATGTGAACAGATCCTGCCATCAAAAACAACAAAGATATTTTCACAATTTTTAATGTTTGACTTAACATACAAGAATAACATCCTGTACAATTACATCTTTTTTTCATAGATAAATAAATTTTTATTTAATTACTAAAACTCCAATTGGGTCAATAATCAGAAGTATCTAAATCTATTACTCAAAGATTCTTTCAAAAAAAAACAGGGACTATCACAAATGTGTAAAAAAACAATACATATGTGTAAAAATGTAAAAAACAGTCGACTAACAACAGATTAATCCCGATAAATAAAACAATATACTTTCGCCTCAAAAATCAATAACCGATGTTCCATTATATTCAAATGCTTTGCGCGTAAAAAGAACTTTCACATTAACCAATAAAAAAAAGTTCCGCCACCCAGAAGAGGTGACGGAACAAGAAAAAGCAGCTATATACCACGCAAAAAAAATTAGGCAACTATAGCTTTATCGTATAATGAAACTGTGAAAACGAAAACAATACAACAATACCCCTCACATACTCCTCAAAATTAAGCTTATTTGCTCTCCACCATCCTCTCATGTATTATTGCCCCTATATGATAATGATCGGCATTTTTAATAAATAAAAATTCCTTTTGAGCTTTATCAACATTGCCTAAGCCAAGATATCCAAGAGCCATAAGATAGTGACAATACAACTCGTGACGTTTTTGTAAATCATCTTCAAAAATTAACAAATCAGGCAGAGATACGGCAAAATAATCCATTTTAAAAGGCACAAACAACTGCTTTTCGCCAAACTTCAACAATTTATTAAACCGGCTATTGGCAGCATCCTTTCTTCCCAACTTTAACAAAGCTAATCCCTGATAAAAAATCTTATCCGGTTGTTGGTCATTATAATACATCACAGCAGCGGGTTCCGACAAACCAACAGCCGCAATTTCCCATGCCTCATTAGCCTTTACCTTATCACCAAGCCCATCATATGCACATCCTAACCAATAGTAAGCATCATTTTCCTGCGCGCCGGTTAATTTACCTTCGCCCAGATTATGCGGATAATTAAAAGTGGCTTCAATATGCTGAATCGCCTTCTCGTAAAGCCCGTCGTCGATTGCCTTTTTTGCCAACTCAATATGACAAAATAAATACTGACCGGTAACTTTTCCTTCGCCACCTTCCCATGGGTGAAACTGCCGGGCCATAATTAATTCTAAGGCCTTCTCTTCCTTTCCTAACAGATTATAAAGCGTAATCCTTTCCAAATACAAATCATCGCGACACTCAACCTCAAAAGGATGATTTTCAAGAATTTTCAAACGTTTGCTGAATGATGCACCCATCTTTTTATAAAGTTGATCAAGTTCCATTAATACGCGCGCATCAGTTTCATCAAGTTTAAAGGCGGCTTCTAAAGAAACCAACGCTTTCTGAGCATCATTTTCTTTATTAAAATAAGCAAGAGCCAGATTTCGGTGAACAGTAGGAAAACCAGCATCCAGACCTCCCGATGTTTCCCAACACGCAATAGCCTCTTTGTACTGGCGCGATCCATACCAAAAATTCCCCATATAATACCAGGCTTTGGCATCGTCGGCATTTAATTCAACGGCTTTTTGAAGTACTATTAATTCCTCAGGCTTATTTGGGAAACAATAATCGGGTGGCATTGCCGCAGCTTTAGCAAAAGCTTCCTTTGATTGTGTGTCACAAGCTGCTAACTCATAATAATAACCCATAAAATACCATGCCATTGGGTATACTTCATTCTTCCCCTCTAAAAAAATATCCAGGAACTTTATAGCCTCAGTCGTAAAGCCAGCCATTGCATAATCAAGCGAAAACTCAATATAATTATGCACATTATCGCGCATCAGCCTGGTTAATCGAAGAAGATCAGCCGGATTTTTCGTGATTAGATATTTTTCAAATAAGACGCCAAAATTAAATTGATCCAATTTCAATGATTCTTCAATCCACTTCAAAGCTTCATTATGCTGGCCACTCACCCGCAACAACATCGTTTTCAAATGACGAGCTTTATGGTTCAACCAGTTACGCCATAATGAGCGATCGACCAATTCAAGAGCTTTTTCCTTATTGTCTAAAATGGAATCTATTTGCGCGGCCTGAAAATACCCACTATCCTGCCATGCACCATTCCAGGTGGATTTAAAAAAATACTTGTATGCCTCTTCATAATCACCTTGCATCCGAAGAGATAAACCCAGGTTGTATAAAGGCTCTCCATCATAAGGATTTGGATTCCTTTCTGTCAAAGTCTTAACAGCGGTCCTAAAATACGACTCAGCCTTCTTGAATTGCCCTTTACGTAACAACCACAATCCCATTGCGTTGTTATTTCGCACATCTGTTGGTTCACGTTTTAAAGCTTCCTGATAATAATCAACAGGATTATAGGTTGCATGCCGATATTGCTCTAAATGCAAACCTCTCAAATACAATTGCTCAACAGATTTAATTTCTGCAGGATCTTTAGCCGCTTTGGCCGGATCAGGAATTGGCTTTAACGTCTCAGGCTCTGTTTGCCAGTCGACCAATATTTTTCCATCCTGACTTTGGACACAAAGGTATATATCCTCGATATTCAAACCCGCCTCAATTAGCTTATCATAGCTCATTTCGGGAGAAAGATTCAATGTTGTTGAAAAAACCTCCCGTCCATCTGATTTTAGTATGATTTTAGCATTGGGATAGTTTGATGTACTATAAACTTTCAAACGGTATTTGGCGCCTTCTTTCTCAAAATTAAGCATCGCCTCCTTTGTCGCATTTTTAACCACGCCCAAATCGCGATAAGGCATAAAATATTGCTTGAAACTCTTTTCCTCATATGGCTGTAACCATGTAAAATCGGGCTGATTGTCGGTATATACACCACACATTAATTCAATATATGGTCCATCCTCATCAGTTAAATTCCGATCCCAGGCCTGGCCAAAATCGCCATGCCCCCAAGTCCACTGCTTTTTACCAGGCGACTGATGATGATCTGCCACATGTAATAACCCACCCTGAGAATCATTTTCAAAGCCGCCAACAAAATCATATTTTGATTGAATGGCCATGTAACTTGTTGGAACGGGAATATTTTTATACCGTGAAATATCCACACCAGCAGAATAATCTACTTTGTAATATTTACCGGTTGCGATAGGAAAACTTGAGACATCCCTTTTTCCATGGTCAAAAACAGCATTAACATCGGGGGGAAACACCGATTGATAATCATCATTAACCTTTACAGCAGGATTAGCCCACCATAAAAATGTTTGAGGATGAGGAGTCCTATTATACAACTTCACTTTTATCTCCAGATAAGCCTTATCAGGATAAAGCGTAAATCCAGCCATTCCTTTGGTTCGAAACATACGTTCAAGTTCACTGCACCAGACCGTAACACTTCCATCCTCATTTTCCTCAATGGTTGAATCAACGGGATCATAAGTCGACGGGCGGTGATGCTGGGGCCAGTTAAACTCAATACCGCCCGAAATCCAAGGTCCGGTTAAGCCAACCAAAGCAGGTTTAATCACCTGGTTATAATAAACAAAATGACGTTGCTTTGTTTTATCATAAGCCATCTGAACACGGCCGCCTAACTCGGGCAAAACCATAATTTTCAGATACTTATTTTCAAGATATATAGCATGCCATGCCTTATCGACCTTTTTATCGCTAATTTTTTCAATGACAGGATGCGGATAAACAACACCACTACTCCCCTGATAAACACGTTTTTCAAGAAATATGGGATTTTTCTCAGGACGTCCCACCTCATATGTAGGAATAACAACCTTTTCGCGCCATGCCTTTACGCCTGTATTCATATGATTATAATTTGTTTTTCAGTTGCCATATGGAACCCGCCGGGATAATCATGCTTCTGTGTGTGAATCAATTCCTATGGCTCGTTTCATATGATTATAATTTATTTTTCAGTTGCCATATGAAACCCGCCAGAATTAATCATACTTCTGTGTGTGAGTTCCCTCTCATGGCTCGTTTCATATTAACAGGAAAACCAAAATGCTTAAAAACAGCACTATTTAACCATCTCAGATTCTATCTCTTCGAGTGATTTTCCTTTTGTTTCGGGTAAATTCTTATAAATAAAAATCAATCCGCCTACGCAAATAACGCCGTATAGCCAAAAGGTACCGGAAGCACCAAAAGCCTTATTCAATATTGGAAAAGTATACGTCAATAAAAAACTGGCCAACCACAACGAAACTGTAGCCACAGCCATGGCGGCACCCCTTATCTTATTTGGAAATATTTCAGAAATAACCACCCAAACAACCGGTGCAAGCGACATGGCATAACAAGCAATGGCAAATAAAACCAAAACCAATAAAATCCATCCGGAAATATGAAAATAATATGCAGCGCCCATGATTGTATATATGGCAGCTAAACCGCCTGCTCCCATCAACATTAAAGCTCTTCGTCCTAATTTATCGATGGTAAACAAAGCCACAAACGTAAAAACCAGGTTAACACTGCCAGTTATAACAATATTGAAAAGAATATCAGAAACGCCGAAGCCGGCTGCTTTAAAAACTTCTTCTGCATAATTAAAGATTACATTAATACCACTCCACTGTTGAAATGCAGCCAATACTACACCAATAATCAGCACTTTGCGTAACCCCGGTCTTAACAAATACCTGAAATTCACTTTCGCCGATTCATTTTCCATCGACTTACGAATACTGGCATATTCTTCCCGGGCATACTGCTCCCCCCCAATATGTTGAAGAATAGCCTCAACTTTCTGTTCGTTACCATTTTTGGCTAACCAACGGGGGCTTTCCGGAACAAAAAACATAAGCAAGAAAAACAATCCGGCCGGTATTACTTCAGCCCAAAACATTATTCGCCAGCCCATTTGACCATTCCACGATGCTAAAATATCAGCTGGAGTAAATGATTCTGGCACAGACTCGGCAATTTGCCAGTTTGCCAATTGCGCCGCCAATATCCCAATAACTATCGTTAATTGATTTATTGACACATACTTACCCCGCATCCGGGCTGGTGCTATCTCGGCAATATACATGGGCGACAAATTAGATGCTAACCCAATGCCTATACCTCCTATAATACGATAAATAAGAAACAGACTAAAAACATCGGTTGCCCCGGTCCCAACAGCAGATAAAGTAAAAAGAAATGCCGCAAAAATTAGTAACCTTTTACGACCGAAGCGATCACTTAACATACCCGACAATATAGCGCCAAGCAAGCACCCCAGCAAGGCACTTCCCATAGCCCATCC
The DNA here is from genome assembly GCF_052400685.1 of Geofilum sp. OHC36d9. Taxonomy (NCBI): domain Bacteria; kingdom Pseudomonadati; phylum Bacteroidota; class Bacteroidia; order Marinilabiliales; family Marinilabiliaceae; genus Geofilum; species Geofilum sp. OHC36d9. The sequence goes on along the minus strand of NZ_JBQTGJ010000012.1, from coordinate 72,821 downwards.
CTGCATATTGGGTGAAGTAGCGATATCAAAAAATTGTTCATAAAATGGTTTTGCCCCTCCAATTACAACCCAATCATATCCAAAGAGTAGACCACCAAGGGCTGATACCATTGAAATAGAGAAAATGTATTTTGTATTATATTTTATTCGATCCATAAAATAAAATTGCAATAGATACTCCAATTATTAACGATCTACAAAATAAGTTAGTAATCCTTAAAAAAAACATGGAACTTTCAACTAAAAACATGGACTATATTATTAAATTCGCTCATTAAAAATAACGTTATGGAAAAACGGGATGGCTTTCAAGGGCAACGTACCTTTGTAATACCTGAACATATCATTCATCAAATTATGAATGAACCTCTTAACCAAACACTGTATATTACCGATATTGGCTACTATCCTAAAGCAATAAATCACTATCGGGCAAGGCCAGAAGGTTGCCCTCAATATATACTAATGTACTGTACCAGTGGTAGTGGGTGGATTACTGTTGACAGGAAAAAAATAACAGTTAAAGCAAACCAATATTTTATCATTCCAGCCAATAAACCCCATTCATATGGCTCAAACAAACAAAACCCATGGAGTATTTATTGGGTTCATTACACAGGCAGCCAGGCGCCTTTCTTTTCAAATAATATTAGTTCGGCACAGAGCATTACACCTTCCTCTATTGACCGTATTGACGATAGATTGCAATTATTTGAAGAAATAATGAATAATCTGGAAATGGGATATAGCCTCGACAATGTTAGTTACACCAATATATGCCTATGGCATTTTCTGGGTTCGTTCCGGTTTCTAAGTCAATTCAGACAAATGCGAAAAATAAAAGATAAAGATATGATTGCCTCATCGATTCACTATATGCGTGAAAACTTGCAATCGAAATTAACGTTACAACAACTAGCTAAACAAGCCGGGTTATCTACATCGCATTACTCTTTTGAATTCAAGAAAAAGACAAGACATTCCCCCATGGACTATCTGATACAACTTAAGATACAATATGCCTGTCAGTTATTGGATCATACATCAATGCGTTTGAAAGAAATCGCTTTAAGAATTGGCTATGATGATCCATTCTACTTCTCAAGAATATTTAAAAAACAGATGGGCGTTTCTCCTAAAACATACAAAACTAAATTAAAAGGATAACAAACGCATCGCAAACAATCCTGATTCCAGTTAACACTAAGTCAAAAAAGCTGATTTCTTTCCTTCTTTCGTTTAATTGGAATCGCGCTCGAACCGAGTCTTTAGGGATTCAAAATCAACGCTATTAAGTGGCGAAAAGTCCGTTGAATTCATATAATCAATAAGACTACATAAAAGAGCATTTGCGACAACCCGATTATCCATTTCAGAGTGCAAATCAATACTACTAAACAGAAGTCTGCCCTTACCTACCTTTGCTTCAAACAAATTTGACAAATCGCGGTTTTTAAAAAAATTATCGATCACGGTTACAATCTGCCTGACTTCCAGATCTTTCATTTCTAATGATTTTGATCTCTTGCACAAATCCCACCATTGCCAATTTGTATAAAAATCAGTTGGAAAATGGTTAAAACCAGGATGTTGATTATCGATAAGTAATCCCATTGATCCGGGTTGATTGGGAAAATGAACCGGACTCCAAAAAACTGGAACAAATTTACCTTCAATGCCATTAAGAGCTCTTAACTCCGGGGTTAACAATACTGTCCCTCCTTTCGCCAATTCCTTTTCAGCCTTGTTCCAGTCTGACGTTACCACCACATCTTTATAATCCGGAACCTGATTATGAGGATATACCCAAATCGACCATTCATTTTTGTAACGACTGCCCTTTAAGGTTAGCCGAATATCCAACTTCGATGGATCGACAATTTCACTTAAATCAAAATCGAAACTGCCAATTTCAGCAAAACTGCCTTGTTCAATCTTTTCAATATTGAATTCACCCGATTTTAATAATTGCTCCTCTTTTAATACCTGCCATTCAAAGACCGGATTTTTAAGCTCTGCCCAATAATTAGCAACCTCCGCTTTTGCCGTAAACACCTCATCATTGGTATAAACTGCTTTTTCAAACTTTAAAAGAGGAACCAGTTCACTACAAAAATTTTTAAATTCATTTCCAGACACGATACCTTTAGAATCCCAAAAAGCATCCAACATACCCACCAATGCAGTGCCCTGGCCGGGAAAATCATGTAAATCGAGCAACTGAAAACCACTAACGCCAGATGTTTTTAAAGCACGCTCCACCTCTTCTTTATATAATATTTTTGCCAAATGCCCTGAAGCTTTCAGGTAATCCTCCGCTTTATCAAGTCTGCCTTTTGCAATTAAGTCAGCCTTTATTGCTTTAAAATTAAGCGGCGATAATACACCGGTATATTTATCAATTTCTTTAAGATTAGGATAAACTGAGTACTGTCCGATTTCATGAGTTATTAAAGGAATATCGAGAAATTCGATACTGGCGCGATAATCCTTATCAAAAGAAGGAGAATAACGATCGAACACTCCCTGACCTCTAACCCAACCATCTTTTGTCCACTGGGTAATCCAATAATCATCAACCTCATCGGGTTCTCTGGAATGGCGATTTTGAAAAGTAAATGAGGTAATAGTATACAGATGTCGACGATCAATATTTCTAAGTTCACCAACAAATCCAGCTAATTGTGAATAATCTCCTTCCAACTCATTGCCTAAAGACATCATGCAAAACGATGGGTGGTTTCCGTAATTCTTAAGCATCCGTCGGCCTTCGTTTTCCATCCAGTCAACCATATTTTCATCATCGCCATACTTAAGCGACCAATTTGGCATTTCAACCTGTAAATAAAACCCCATCCGGTCGGCAACGGCAAATGCTGCCTCAGGAGGACACCATGAATGAAAACGCAAATGATTCAACCCATAGCTTTTGGCTGCTCCGAAAACTTTTTCCCACCCCTGCTCATCCAATGGCGGATGACCAAGCAAGGGAAATATACAGCACTCTAAAGTTCCACGTAAAAAAATTCGCTTTCCATTTAGCAACATATCCTTACCTATGGATTCTATTTTACGCATTCCAAAATTACTATTGGCTAAAACCTTTCCGGCCCTGTTTTTAATAAAAACAGAATAAACAAATGGATGATGTTCGTCCCATAATTTGAAATTGCCCTTTATTTCAGGTAATACAAGACTGTTGGCAATCACGTCTTCTTTAGCAACACGATTACCTTCATTATCAACAACATCTACAACAAGCTCTTTCCCTTCAACATTTTGTCCCAAGATCTTAATTAGGATGACTCCTTTATCAACATCGGGATAGACTTGTAAATCATTGATCTGAACATCGTCCAATGCCGTAATTTTAAAGTCACCTAAAATACCATTCCATTTTGTTTGTGTCGTTTCAGTATAAGCATGTGCCAATGATCGTTCACGTGAATCATCAAAAATATCAAATTGCTGACGGTTATCAATACAAATAGTAATCAGATGTTTACCGGCAGACAGTTTACCCAGCCCAATACGATGAGCTGTGACCAAACTGTTATCCATTCCTTTATAATTGCCATCGACCCACACTTGCGACTTCCAAATAACACGCTCCATCTCCAAAACCATCTCTTTGTTATCCAATGATTCTGAAATATTTATTTCTTTTTGATACCAGGCAGCCCCAATATAACGGTATTTCCGCGACAGCTCATATAACGTATTTTTATCCAACTTAACTTCTGCTTCGACACTATCACCTATACGCGCTTCATCAAGAGTAGACGGTAATTCAATTATTTGTGATTCAGCTTGTATTTCTTTAAACCAATTTTCGTTAACCCCTCTATCATCCGGATCAAGCGTAACCAACCAATCTCCTTTCAAATCAATGGTATCTTTTCCCTTTTCAACATTGCAACCAAGCAATAGCAACAAAAACAATAGTTGAAAATATCGACTGAATGCTTTTCCAAAAGTTCGGGTAGCAGATAAGAAATTCTCATTACTGAAACTTTTGGTGCCTAAAATCAACAACAAACTCAAAAACGACCCTTTTAATAATTTGATGACTTTCATAAAAGATAAAATGTTAAAACTATGACACTAAATAGTGTTTGTCTATAAAGTCAACTTCTGCGTTATGCTTGTCATAAAAACAGTCATTTACGAAAAGTAAACTCCTTGATTTTTATGACTTCGCAAGCCTTGAATTTGAACTTTATATTTCAAACACTTAGTTTATGGACAGACACTAAATAACCAAAAAATTCAAAAAGAATGTGGATATATGACCTCTAAATTTTTATTTAAGACATAATTATTTAATTTGCAACCAATTAACCAAAAGACACATTATTAATCCTTTTATATATAAAATATTTGAATTCGCTATAAATATAAATCAAAGTATGCATTGCATTCTTTTAAAAATAATAAGTAGTGCATGCCCGAAAATGCAGGTGGCACATAAGAGAATTTTATTTGGGAGACTTTCATACGTAGATATTTATTTTTTATAAGTCGTATGAAACTCACACTTCCAATTCCATTGGTACTTGGGAGTTTTTTGCAAGTAGGTTTATTTCGAAGCTCGAAAACCACAGAATAACGATCTTAAATGAACAATTTAAAAACTTTAATAAGACAAAAAATGGCATTTGCTTGCTAAAAAGAGGTAAGGAGGTCCATAAATTCGTGAATTTAAGCCGCAAAATTTAGCTTCAAGGCGTGCGTAACTCGAAAAAATATAAGTTTACTGAAGTTAATAACCATTTTGAAAACAAACGTACTGCAGTATAAGAACTTTATAGACAGACTCTAAGTATTAAAAAGAAAACACTAACATAATGAAATATGATGTTTGGATTATAGTGAGAAAAATCAATATGTAAAAATTAATTACTAACCATTAAAAATTGTTTATGAAAAAGAATCTAGTATTAACCTGCCTTGTATGTATCACGTTAATTAGCAGCACTCAAGCTCAACGTTACATGGAAAAATTAAACAGAGGAACGGTAGCTGTAAGAACCAGCACCAATGAGGTTTTAGTAAGCTGGCGTATTTTAGGGCCTGAATATAGCAGCAATGCGACTTACAACCTTTATCGCGGATCTACCAGAATTGCATCCAACTTATCTGTTTCAAACTATGTTGACAACATAAGTACAGATGAATCTTACAGTGTGTCAGCTGTTATCAATGGTAATGAACAACCCAAATCAGAAGGAGTCGTGCCATGGATTCAATTTTACAAAACAATTCCACTTTCGGTACCTGCCGGAGGTACCACGCCCGATGGCGTCGCTTATACCTATACAGCAAATGATTGTAGTGTAGGCGATCTGGATGGTGATGGAGATTATGAAATTGTATTAAAATGGCAACCTACAAATGCCAAGGACAATTCTCAGGGAGGTTACACAGGGAACACCATTTTAGATGGGATGGAAATGGATGGAACAAGACTGTGGAGAATAAACTTGGGTATTAATATTAGATCAGGTGCTCATTATACACAATTTATGGTTTATGATCTGGATGGTGATGGTGATGCGGAAGTGGCATGTAAAACAGCTGACGGCACCATTGATGGACAGGGCAACGTTATTGGCAGCTCAAGCGCTGACTACAGAAATTCAAGCGGTTACATTCTTTCAGGACCGGAGTATCTCACCGTATTTTCCGGGTTAACAGGACGTGCATTAGAAACTGTTTCTTATGTCCCGGCTAGAGGTACAGTATCCGATTGGGGCGACAGTTATGGCAACCGTGTTGATCGATTTCTAGCTTGTATAGCATATCTGGATGGTACGCGCCCCAGTTTGGTTATGTGCCGTGGATATTACACCCGAATTGTTGCAGCAGCCTGGGACTATCGCGATGGCAACCTGACAAGCAGATGGGTATTCGACACGAACAACGGATATAGTTCTTATGAAGGACAAGGAAATCATAATCTTGCTGTTGGAGATGTTGACAATGATGGAAAAGATGAAATAATGTACGGCGCTTGTGCAATTGATGACGATGGATCAGGTTTATATTCAACAGGTTTAAAACATGGAGATGCCGGTCATCTTTCCGATATTAATCCGAATAGTTCAGGATTGGAATACTTTATGTGTCATGAATCTGCTAATGGATCAACAATCCCGGGTCTTTCGTTAAGAAATGCAGCTTCAGGTGCCATGAAATTCACACAACCGGCCAGTGGCGATGTTGGAAGATGCTTAACTGCTGATATTGATCCTAATTACATCGGGTATGAAATGTGGGGTAGTAATGGTTCTGGTATACATTCATGCACCGGTTCGGTTATCACAACAGCCTATCCAACAACTGCGGGTGGAGGTTGGACTTATAATTTCGGAATTTGGTGGGATGGCGACCTTTTAAGGGAATTACTCGACAGAACCGTTATAACAAAATGGAATTCGGCGAATAACAATACCGACAGAATTTCTACAATCTATAATTATGGTGCTACAAGTAATAATAGTACAAAATATAATCCTTGCTTATCAGCTGATATAATGGGCGATTGGAGAGAAGAAATTATTTATAGGCATTATGAAAATGATAAACTGATTGTTTTTACAACACCCTATCCAACGTCACAAAGAATGTACACTTTAATGCATGATCCAATATATCGATTAAGCATTGCATGGCAAAATGTTGGGTATAATATGCCTCCTAATGTAGGATTTTACTTTGGAGTTGGGATGGATACACCGCCCGACCCAGACATTATTGAGGTAGGCGGTCTGGGTAACTCAGAAGTATGGATGGAAGCTGAATGTGGTAATGTTGGTTCATTGTGGAATAAATTTTCCGATGATAATGCCTCTAACGACCAATATGTAACCATACAATCAGGAAACAATAGTACAGATAGTGCCCCTACTAGTGAAATAGGGTATATTACATATACCTTCGATGTGTCCAACGGATTATATGATCTCTGGGCACGTGTAATTACGACAGCTGATACAGATGACTCATTTTGGGTTAAAATGGATGATGGCTCATGGTTTCTATGGAATAACCTTGGCATTTATACAAACTGGACCTGGAAACAATGCCAGACCTACTCTTTGGATACTGGCAGTCATACGCTTACGATAGCTTACCGCGAGGATGGCGCCTTATTGGATAAATTATATATTGGAAATATTAGTCCATCCGGGGAAGGTGCGACTGCCAATAATTGTGGGATCAATACCTTAACATTACAAGAGAATAAAATAGGTTTTTGTAGTGTCGACGGCACCATTGATAATAATAATTCAGGCTATACCGGTGATGGCTTTGCAAACACCACCAATGCCTCTGAAAATGGGATTACCTGGTCAGTCAATATTCCTTCTGATGGTTTTTACCAATTGGTATGGCGACATGCAAACGGTGGAACATCTGATAGGCCAGCACGTTTAATAGTTGATGGCGTCGACGTCGTATCAAATGTAAGTTTTCCTTATACCGGTTCCTGGACAACATGGGCTGAAACATATTCAACAAACATTAATTTAACGGCCGGCACAAAGCTTATTCGGTTAGAAGCCACTTCCTCATCCGGATTATCGAATATTGATTATATGAGCATTACAGGCCTTAACCCGATTGGCGTAAGTTGCTCAGGTTTGAAAAGCGCTATAATAAATTCAAGCCAGTTGAACAATAACGCTTTTCAAATTAATTGTTATCCAATACCTGTCACTGAAATACTTAATATAGATTTTGGCAAAGTATTAATAAATCCGGTGGACATTTTCTTGATAAATATGACAGGGAAAGTTGTGATAGCTGAAAAAGCAAGTGGAATAAGTCATAAAATGAACCTCTCGGAACTACCCAAAGGTGCTTACTTTCTTAAAATCTCAAATGAAAATTTTCATCGAATAGAACAAATAATAAAAGAATAAAAAGTATTGTAAAAAGGGTGTCCAAAATTGGGCACCCTTTTTTTATAAAAAATTACATTATACTCACCGCTATAACCTCTCCAAATAAATTAATTATTTCAATTGCCAAATTTTAAGAGATGCGAGAAGGGGGTAATAACTGACTAATCAAAGCGTTTTGATGTTGCATGACAGGATTTGGATAAATAGAAAAACTGCTGTCCTCCTCCACCTCCGTCATTGAAGTTGGTTGAGCCGATTGCTCAGAAACTATTTCATCGGCCGACAAAGCAATATCATACAAAACCACATCGTCGATAGTCCCCTTGATATCAATATTGTCACCTGCAACTGAAGTATCCCACCATTGCGTGCGACCAATATAGTTTCTGGTGTCGGCTCCTATATTGGTTAACTGATACGGCTCATAACTTATAGCCGTGCTGCTTGCCGTCTCAACTCCATTTAGATAAATTTTTGTCACTTTCGTTTTCGCATCAAAAGTAACCGCCAACTTTGCTTCCTGATTAACAGTAAGGCTTGTTGATGAATTGATAAGCGTTGTTGAATTACCATTATACTTATAGCCTGCCGAAAAAGCATCTGCTCTTAAAAAAATACTGTTTGAGCTGGCTGAACCAAAGTCGAAAATACGCGGTTGAGTCGATAAACTTGAGAACTTTACTCGTGCTAAAAACGAAAAACTACGCATGGTATTTAAAGTTCCTTCAGGAACGATAGCATACCCATTTGTTGAAAAGCCACCAGGCGTATTTGCGGTTAAATCTAAAACGCCATTTATTTGTGAATTTCCCATTATACGCGCATCCCGGCCATTACCCGACCTATCCTGCACATAACGGGCCTCATTATTTATGTACTCATCAGCAGCCTCAAACGTATATTTTAACATTATGTTGTTTTCGATATTGCGAGGCCAAACAATTGCTTCAAAATTTTTTGATTCACCATTAATGGTTGCAGTTAGTAAAACAGGAGTCTTGGTTTGAGGCAGATTTACCAAACCAGTATTGCTTATTACTGAAATATTATCAGAGGTCCAACTAATAATATTACCTGATTCAGAAGTCGCATCAAGTACAATATCGGTATAAATATTTTCAGGCACGACTAACGACGCCAGTTCAACCTGACTTAACAAACTGTTATCCAAAGTATAACTAAGGCTCGTTTCAGTCAGTTTTTTAACTTCTTCTTGTGACAAGGGACGATTAAACACCTTGCAATCTTCAATCCATCCATTAAATCCACCCAGTGTGACATCGTCAAGGCTAAGGCCTTCGGCCTCGATAACCTGATCTATCAGACCATTACGATACACCGTTAATAAAGTACCATCATAACTTAATGTTAAGTTAAAATATTTAAGTTTGGTTGGTGTCCACCAAACACCGCCCGTACTGCGATTCTTCGTTTGCCAAACATCAGAGGTCCCCAAAAGATTCGTGCTGTTATACACAATATCTCCAACAACGGTATATGGCTTTAAAGAAGATTTATCAAGACCAACGGTAATATTTCCCATTTTAAAAATATCCCCTTCGTAGGCACCTTCATATATATAAGGAGAGATAGATATAGAAAAGAGGGTCGCATCAGAAACATTCAAAGTTGCAGAAGTTTCGTCAGTACAAACCAAAACCCCACTTTGTGTAGTAGCTGAGCCCTCAACAGTCCCATCAAATTCTTCATCTAAAACAATTCCACTTGCTAAATCAACATTCCCGGTAGCTAAAGCAATATCGCTATGAATAGCGGTTGAAAAACCTTTAGGACGAGCTGAACTAACAATCCAATCATAATAATTACCATGCATCCAAACAAGCTTTAATGGGCTGTCGCCGGAATTGGTAACAATATATGGTCGCACATTATTCAACGTTGAATTTTGGGTTATTTGTTCATTTGATACAACAACACCATCACCATCGAGGGTATATTTAATTATTTCATAGACTTCGCCCGATGCACCTGTAACCGGTACAGAACAATAAACATTATTTGGTGTACCATCGTCAATGGCCATTCCTGCACTATAGCACATCTCTAAACCGTCTGTCTGATGAAAATGACCACCCCCATTTGCCAGAAATGTTTTTCGCCATTCGCTGCCAGTCCACTTGGCGTAATAGTAATTATGTGAAGTTTTATCACCACTTATCTGAACCATTGCAATCACAGGGTTACCATCAGAATCGAGGGCCGTTTGCCAGACCCAGTCGCGCTGATTTGTCGGTTTATCAACAACAACTAATGGATAATCAACCGGAAAACTGGTTTTATTAACACTGAATGGACCACTGGAAATCGTTTTTAGCACATTACCATTCACATCCTTCAGTTGTTTACTATTTATATCTATATAATTAAAATAGACATAGTTGGGATATTCATTGTCTGAATGTCCGGTTGTATAAGTCATTAATATTTTATCCTTGCCGTTGGAAGAATATTTACAATATGGTCGTGAACCTGTAGACTGAACCATTTGATAGGGTCCCCAATCAATTACCACTTTATCATCTTCATCAGGAATGGTAAGCCTCGCAATAGTGGGATGCCAGTTAATACCCCGCCAGGTAAGATAGATATGAGTAGGATCATCCGACATAATAAACGGTGACGGATATGTTGTATTTGCCGAAGTTAAAATTTTATACTCGCCCCCCAATGAACTGATATCTCCCGGATTTTTTGATATCCGATAATAAAAACATGCTTCATCGGTATGTCGTGAATAAAAGATCATAATCCTTTCATCGGGTAAAACTAAGAATGAAGGATTATTATGATCATCGGGTTGAAAATAGGAACGTATTAACACTTCGCTGGTTATACCGGTGATAAAATTGTGTTGAGTAGCCTTTATATTGCCATGCACATCGATATACCCAATATAACTACTATTAATCGAACCGCTCTCATTTTCGTAATGAAGAGCCCGGTGATCGGCAAACCAACACCAAGCTCCCTCTTCAGTAACTACATTGCCTTCAAAACGGTCATCTGTTGACACCTTCTTATTAACAAGAAGCTCATCTATAGCACCGTTGGAATTAGCTATTCCACTTGCTATTAATAATAAAAATAATGGAGTAAACAAAAAATACACAACGAATGGAATTCGATTCAATCTGATTTTCATAAATTATATGGTTTATTGAAGTATTCTTAAAAACAATACGCATTTATCTAATTTATACAAGCCAACCCTATCTGCCTTATTGTACTTTTAATTTACTAAACATACCGATTTTAAGATTTTGGTCATTGGGAATTCTTAAAATCCATGAGCTTCCCACATTCATAGTACAAGGTACGAGTAAACTTAACTAGCAAAATTATAAGAACACATAATTAATCGCTCATAATAGGGACTATAATCACGTCAAATTTTCAACAAATCATATTAAAAATTTTCAATAGGCCTCCACTCATTCGTATAAATTTATTTTTATTGGCCATATAGCACCCGCAATAACAGTCACTCCTCTTTACGAAAAACTATTCGCATGCTCGTTTCAGGTAAAATTACTTTTTTAATCTTTAGATTTACCAACGAATCCACAATTGGAAGAATTAGTGCTTGCCCGAAACCGATTGTGGCAGATAAGAATATTTCATTTTTGAAGCTTGCGAAGCCCCCCAAAAAAAATACATTGGTGAAAATACCGCTCTTGAGAGTATACATAACGCAGAAATTATAATTTAGACTCAGACTCGACAGAACCCAGCTACCGAACATCACTTTGGGACAACCATTGGACATTACTTGGGACAACTGACCAAATTATCAACCATTACCAAATGTCTTTTGCTTCCTTTAGTTTATCGGTGTTTGTGTCCTCTTCCCAATCAAACTCAACAGCAACTTCACATTCATTTGCCAGAATGGTCTTAATAGTAAAGTTCTAAAGATGCTTGCCCACCATCGCTTAAACAAATATTATAGTGAGTTTTTATATTTCCCGACATTGGTGTCTGGTAAAAATTTAGAAAAATGATTAAAACCCGGCTTTAATGTGAAAGCCAGAAATTTTAGGAGATATTGGGGTTACTTTCCGCCTCAAGAAATTTCCGTTAAGGAAATTACTTGCAGCGGCGGCATCTTAATATTATTGAATTTTGCTACGTTCGGCATTGTTGCAAACAAGTTTGCACACTGCACTCACTAAACGCAAAATTGTGTTTACTTTTTTTTGCTGTAGCTGGAGCGAAACGGATCATGAATACCATAAAAAAATAATACCTAATAAATAAAAAAGTAAAAGCCCGTTCGGCTTGAGCACTTAAATGGAGAATATATTCTTTACCGGACAATAGTGAAAAAGGATATATTTTTTAGTTAATGCAGCGGAATAACGAGTGATAAAAAATTATTCTATAAGATGAAAAAAGTTTGACTAATTAGTGCCTGTCCATAAAGTCGGGAGTTTAAGCTATAAAGTTCAAATTCAAGGCTTGCGCAGCTCGAAAAATGTGAGTTAACTTCCGTAAATGACCATTTTGAGAGCAAGCGTAACGCAGAAGTTGTACTTTATAGACAGACTCTAAATAGACATAAATCAACAACACAATCTATCCACAAGGTCCATAATTTGATAAAAAGCCACGACTAAAACTCTATTTTGTAGCTTAAATTTGGCAGCATTAATGCTTCTCTTCTTTCATCGACTCGCTGTGTTTGATAATTATATTCAAATGCAGTAAACTCCTTGTAGTTTGTCATATTTATAATCTTCAAAGCAATTTCGTGCGTCGAATTATTTTTGTTCATTTTATAACTGGTCGTAAAATGACTCACAAATGCCGGCAAAAATTGCTTTGAAAAAGCCCTCGATTCATCAAAAACAGGTTCCTGTTCTTTCGCTGATGCATCGGAATTGATGGGCGTATAATGATCCCCACCCTGATAATTAAATCGGATATTTAAGCCTAAAATATTTTGCTCATAACGCCCCACTTGCCACTCTTTTCCCATAAGAAAATTAAACGTAAAATTTCTATCGAAACGCGTATCTCTCAAAACATTGTCGCCTCCTTTGTATTGCGACTTAAACACTGATGCTGTTATCATATAATAATAACCATGTGACATATATTTCTCAAGCGTCATATCAACACCATAATTTTGACCAATACCATCATTTTGCAATTTCTCATTAAAAAACCAATCGTTTTGTTGATTAATTATTGAAAAAGAACTGTCGGCAATTACCGGTACATTAAACAAATACTGATAATAGGATTCTACTTTTAAATGAGTAGACTCTGAAAGATTTAAATCATAGCCCAATACCAGATGATGCGATTTTTCAAAGTCGAGGTCTTTATTGATGGCTTCATTTCCATACAGACTATTTTTGATGAAATAATAATTCAGACGTTCCAAACGACTGTGCAGCCCATAAGCAAAACTCAATGCTTGCGTCGGCGAAAACTGATATCTGAAACCAACACGAGGCTCAATCGTGTAATGATTGTTGAGCGTGAAGACCTGACCATTTACGCCCACATTCATGGTTAATCCTTCCGAAAAGTTAATTGTAGAATTACTGAAAGCAGACAACAAGGTGCTAAAACCATTTTCATCTGCAACTGTTTTAAGCGGCGCGCCAAAAACCGAAGCGTTTTTAAGTGAGATATCATACAGTAGCCCAGTGGCAACAAACCCCGTTTTATTAATGTGTTTTGCACTATATTTTGTATTTATAAACGAAGAAAACACAACGGTATAATCCACATTGTTAATCTTATTTTTTGGAAGCAATAGCGCATTATTATTCAATGTTTCGGTTGATAAGTCAAGGCCTTTAGTAGTTGAAGCCAAAATTGTTTTCACAAACCGGTTGTCGCTAATTCTCATTTTGTGGCTGATACCTGCTGCGCTCATATATTGTTTTACCGACTGCGTTTCTTTATCGCTTTCGTATTCCCAATCGGAGATATGTGTTTTTGCATTTGCCCCGGAACCATCAATTAACCCAATGCCCCAGACCGAAAACAGACCCGCCTTTTGGGTTGGCAAATAGAATTTAAACGAAAGGTCCTGATAGGTCGTTCCACCTGCATTTTCAGGTAATAAAGATTCAAGCAACGACAGCGTTGAATAGCGGTAATTAAACAGATAGGAGGAATTACCCCCTTTTTTTAAAGGACCTTCTGACGCGGCATCAATACCTAAAAGGCCCAGTTGAAAAGTCCGCTCCGGCCTCTTATTATTTCCATTGCGCATAAAAAGGTCGAACACACCCGAAATAGCATTGTTATATTCGGCTGGCATTGCACCCGAAAAAAAATCTGAGTTAGCTAACAATTGACTACTTAGGGCGGTTAATCCGCCACCCCCAAAAGCACTTAAATCGGCAAAATGGTTGGGATTTGGAATTTCAACCCCTTCCATTTTCCATTGTAGCGACTGCGGACTGTTGCCACGAACCACAATGGCATTATTACTTACATTACTTGATACCCCGGCAAAAGAAGATACCAAACGCGCCGGGTCATCAAATCCACCAGCATAGCGCTGTGCCTCGTCAACACTTAACATTTTGGCACTTACCGATGCCATTCTGTTTATGGGTTGTTGCTTATTTACACGCGGTTTAATGGTTACTTCCGAAAGCGAATTAACCGTTTCCTTCAATGTAATATTAAAGAATAGCTCTTTCCCCGATGAGACCTGTATCTCTTTCAGGGCATACGATTCATAACCTATCATTGAAATTTGCATGTTGTACCTGCCAATACTGACATTTTCAATCGTAAAATGACCGGCCTCGTCTGTCACGGTGCCATAATTGGTATTTAGCAATACCACATTAACATAAGGCAAAGGGGTGCCGGAAGCATTGTCAAATACGGTCCCCCGAATGGTTTGAGTGGGTAATTGTGCCGGTATAGGAGCAATTGCAAACGACAAAAAAAAGACGACTAAAAAAATCCTCATCATATAAATACACTTTAATTTGGGTTGAAAACACAAAGTTCAACCCAAAAGAGGTATTATACAATACTGATATATCAGTAGTGGAGAGTTACAACAATCCATATTTTGAAGCAAAAATGACCGCTTCCATTGAATTATTCGCACGTAATTTTTTTAAAACTCGTTGGCGATGCGTATTAACGGTATTTAAACTAATATTTAATTTTGCTGATATTTCTTTACTTAAAAGACCCTCCTTAACCATTTTTAGAATTTGTATTTCCCGATTGGTTAACCCTAAATTGACCATCTCACTACTTTTCGCTTCTATATCGAAAGGGAGTATTTTACCCGTCTTGAAATCGAACAATTGACTTTTCATTTCTTCACTGATTTCCTGATTGGGAGAGATATCGATAATACTTAATGTTAACCAAATATTTCCATAATTATCTAATTGTAACACCTGTTGCTGTTCAATAACTCTTACATATTTATTTTCGGCATTCAATATTCGGTATTCGCTGATCAATTTGTAATTGGTTTTTTCATCATCGGAAAATTGATAAAACAGCTTAAGCAGCAAAATGCCGTTTTGCATCATCCCGGCATAATCTTCATGATGAATTTTATGATCCCAAAAATCGTGACTTTTTTTTATAATTTCGCTTAAATCGTATCCAAGAGAACTACCAAAATTAGGCGAATAAAAGATGTGTGATTTTTTATACATATCAAAAACACTAACACCGCAATTGGCATGGTCTGCCAATATTTGCAACATTGATTTTTGATGATCAAAACCAACATAATCTAATTCGTCTGCAACAAACTGTTGTTGGTTCAACAGCTTTAAATATGCTGCTGAAATATCACTTTGCGATTTGCTTGTCATAAAATACGAATGGTTTATTTTAGCTGTGTTAAACTCACGCAACGCAAAAATGGTAAATTGAATCAGTTATGCCAAATTTCGAAACAGGCACCTTATAAATTAAGAGTACTCACCCAAAGACGCCGGTGACAAATAAAAAAGCTTCATATTCAAGACCTGCGAAACTATAAATAATATTAAAAGAAACCCTGGAATGATTATTCCAGGGACAAACAGATTAGGCAATCAAAAAAAACAACGCCTTACAGGGGGCCATCCATCATCGGGTCGCCTAAAAGGATACGGCCCAAATATTATTTAATCATCGTAACCAAATAAGCCTTCAATTGTCGGTCGGGCAAATCAGAATGATCTGTAAAACGATTGTTTAAATAATCAACCAACTCATGGTAATCGATCATATCGGCATTGAAAGCGCAAATTATATCAGCCAGATCCCGCATCAATTCGGTATGCTCCTTTTTATGCTCGTCGTAATATGGGAAATCGGTGAACAGCATCAGATTTTCCTCACTGGTGAAGTGAAAATCAATAAATTTGTATAATTCTGATATCAACTGAGAGATCCTTTTATTACCCTGCTTTGTAATAAAAGCCTCATCAATCAATCGAATGGTCCGATGCAGTATATCATGTTCCTGATCAATTATCCGAACCTCTTCATGTGTAATTGTGTTGCTGGTAGCTATCATAAATTAAATGTTCTTGGTGTTAAACCCTCAATTCAATGTCAAAAATAGACCTGCATATTAAGAGTGTCAATGGCCTTTTGTCGACTGTCGTCTTTTTTTACACCAATAAACCCAAACGATAGATTAACAGCATAAGCCGGGAAACTAATGCATCACAAAAACGTTTTTATCAGGAAAAATCAGTCTGCCAAAAAGCGCCGGGGCAGATAAGAAAGCTTCCTTTGGAAGACTTGTACAGCTCAAAAAGAATGAATTTTGGCCATAATGGAAATTAGATGTGAATTTTCCCCCATAAATGATCATTTTGAGGGAAACATAACGCAGAAGACGGATTTTTCTTGCAAATACGACTAAAGGAAACATTGAATTTCCCATCTAAAAAAATTGAAATGTCATAAAAATAGATATTTTTGTACAACTTTTTGGTGATTGTTCCGGTTTCGCCGTGAACAATAAAAGGGAACCCTGTGTAAATCAGGGGCTGTACCCGCAGCTGTAAGCTCTTAAAAGAGTTTGGATCTATTTCGCCACTGTCTGAATATAAAAAGATGGGAAGGCGATCCAAACAGGAGTAAGTCAGAAAACCTGCCAAAAAATAACTATTCATCATTTTGCTTCCGGGTAAGAAGTTAATGCTGTACATTCTTATTGTTCAACATTATTTTTTCATTTCAACAACGCTGTTGAAAAAGGACGCAAGGTGTAATTGTTTAATAATTAAATAATTAAACCATGCAAAAAATGAATTGGCACATCGCTGGCCTTCTGTTTCTAGTGGCCCATAAACTATGTGCTCAAAACCCATCCTTGGTTGGTCACGTAACCAACCAGGAATCGAACCAACCCCTGACCGACGCCAACATCTACATTCCGGGAACGACATTGGGGACCATCACCGACCAAAACGGACAATTCATCCTCCGTAACATCAAGGCAGGCACCTATGAGGTGGTGGTATCATGTTTGGGCTATCACCGTTTTAAGCAGGAGATGCTTATCCGCGAAGCCCAAAATGAATTTAACTGTTCACTGAAGCCTTCCAACAACACCCTGGGAGAAGTGGTAGTTACCGGAACAGGAACACCACACCACTTAAAAAATGCGCCTGTTCAAACCGAACTGATCGACAAAAAACTAATTAACCAAATTGGGCCATCCAACTTTACGGATCTAATGCTGGGTGTAAGTCCATCATTCGATTTCAATCCAGGAGCTATGGGGCCTTTCATGCAATTAAACGGTCTGGGCAACGATTACATTCTGGTTTTAATTGATGGTAAACGGATGTATGGCGACATTGGCGGACAGAGTGACTTAAACCGCATTAACCCTTTAAATATCGAACGCATAGAAATTGTGAAAGGCGCTTCCTCAGCCCTATACGGGTCGGAAGCCATTGCCGGCGTCATCAACATAATCACAAATAAAAAGTCCCCAAAAAACGCAATCACCACCCAAAATAGAGTGGGCAGCTACGGCGAATGGATTATGCACAACAACCTCGACCTCCACATAGGTAAGCTATCATCAACCACCTCCTTCGACCGAAAAACAACCGACGGATGGCAGATCAGCCCCTACGAATCAGACGGTAATGAACTGGTTGAGACGGACGCCATGACACAAAATGCGTCCAAAGACTACACCTTCAGCCAAAAACTGAACTATGCCCTGTCGCAAAAAATAAATATATATCTTTTGGGATCCAAATATGAGCGGGATGTACAACGACCACTAACCGTGGGTAAATATGGATACTTTTACAGCGACTTCAGCTATGGTGCAGGAGCAGAGTACCTCCTGAGGAAAACCAATAAGATCACTCTCGACTGGAACTCCGACCGGTTCAAATATTACTACAAATATAACCAAACATCAGGCGATTATGTGGCCGGCAACCTAAGCAAACAAACCCAGCAGTTACGCAACGCCCTTAACCTGAAAAGCATTTTTAAACTATCTGATCACCACCTGTTATCGGTTGGAGGCGAGTATGTGATGGAAGAGCTTGAATCGGAAGGCCGCTTGCCGGAAGAAACTGCCGATGCATATACTCTGGCTCTTTATGCCCAGGATGAAATAAACGTCATCAATAACTTATCCATGGTGGTAGGCGGTCGTTTGGTAAAACACCAAACATTTGGCAATGCTTTCACCCCAAAAATATCAGCACTGTATAAATCAGGAAACTTAAACATCAGAGGAACCTATGCCAAAGGCTTTAAAGCTCCAACGTTAAAAGAGCTCTACTACCATTACGAAAAAAGAGGTACGCTTTATCTGGGAAACCCTGATCTGGACCCACAAACGTCCAACTACTATGCGCTCTCAACAGAGTTTATTGTTAATCAACTCTCCTTCAGTCTCACCGGATATCTAAACGACGTAAAAAATCTGATCGATTATCAAACAACGGAGACCTCGGACGAAAATTTAGCCAATGGAATTACAACAACCCGCTGTCATTATAACATTAACAGTGCTGCAACAAAAGGTCTCGATTTTATTTTCAATGCAAATATCGGTGCCGGATTCTCCCTCGGAGGTGGTTACAGTTATGTAGATGCACAGAACCAAACCGATGACATACCTCTGGAAGGGGTCGCTCAAAATTATGGCAACGTCAGAATCGGCTACCGCCACAACTGGAATAAATATCGTTTATCCGCAAATCTGAATTGTCGCTTTCAGGACGAAAAATTTTTCGACGACGAATACGGCAATGCCAAGGCTTACAACATCTATAAATTAACAACAATGCACCATTTTACAAACTGGAGACCATTCTCTTTTGATGTCTCTGCCGGCATTGACAATCTTCTCGATTATGTAGACAACAGACCTTACAAATCCCATTACGGAACAATCAGCCCGGGCCGGTCTTATTTTATCAGCTTGCTGATTAATGTTGCCAAATAAAATGGTGGTTGCATTTATGACTGTATAGTGTTTGTCTATAAAGTCAACTACTTCATCAGGCTTGTATTTGAAGTTTATATTTCAAGCACTTAGTTTATGGACAGACACTATAATAATATATAAACACAGATGAAACGAGCCATGGGAATTGATTCACAAACAGAAGGATGCTTATCCTGGCGAGTTCCATATGACAACTGAAAAACAAATTATAAACATATGAAAACGCGATTAACACTAACTATATTACTAATTTTCAGCCTAATATCAAGCAGTATGGCGAACACACAAAATACGCAAACCGGCATATTACTCGTCTCGTTTGGCACCAGCTATGCCAATGCCAGAATCGCGTTCAACAATATTGAAAAACAAGTAAAAATAGCATTCCCTGATACAGAAATCCGGTGGGCTTTTTCTTCTGCTTTTATTCGAAAAAAATTAAAATCCAGTGGAATACAAATTAATTCGCCCGAAGAAGCGTTGGTCAAAATGGCCAACGACGGCTTTCAAAAAATAGCGGTGCAATCGTTACACATCATACCGGGGGAAGAATATGAAAAACTGCATCAATCAGTGACCATGTTTAATCAGTTACCAGACTATCCCATTATTAAGTTAGCTCCTCCCCTTCTGTATTCGCACGCCGACCTCGAACAATTTAGTCAGGGCATACACGAGATAATAACACCGGATGATAAAAAGAATGAAGCCTTCGTTTTTATGGGTCATGGCACCAATCACACTTCAAATATCTATTACCCCGGTTTACAATATTATTTGAACCAACAATCGTCGCAATATATCCTGGGTACCATAGAAGGCTATCCGGGCCTACCGGAGGTGATGACGCGGCTGGCTAAAAAAAATATCAAAGAAATAAAACTGATGCCGCTCATGTCGGTCGCCGGCGACCACGCCCAAAACGACATGGCAGGACCACAGCCCGACAGTTGGAAATCAATACTTGAAAAGGAAGGATACCAAGTGACCCTGTCCATGCATGGCTTGGCTGAATACAATCAAATAGTGGCTATCTGGATCAATCATTTAAATAAAATCATGGATGAACTGGAAAAATAGACTCATAAATCTGATAAGCAGTGCTTGTCTGCTGATCGCCTGCCTAACCCATCCGTCCAAAGCCATCGATGCAGATAAAGACACTCAGCTTCTTCCGCTGGAATACGCCAAGGGTTTTCAAATAGAGGAGAATGAGTCTGAAAAGATTCTGAAAATTTATACTCTGAATGATGACAAGAAACAGGCTGAAGTATTTCACCTCATCGACACCAAAAACCAATGCACCCCAAAAGATGCCAATGTCATTCCGGTACCTTGCAAAAGGATTATATGCCTGTCATCAACACAGTTAACCTATTTTTTTGCGCTTGACGACATCGATGATATAGTGGCAATAAACAGCAGCCGCCATCTGTTTCACAAAGAGATGAACCGCAGAATAGAGGAACATCTGGTAAAACAAGTCGGCAAAGAAGGCCATTTTAACACCGAGTTAATCGCCAGTCTCAATCCGGATGTCATCTTTGTATCACCCTTTAAAACCGGCGGTTTTGATGCTTTAAAAAGTCTGGGATTCCCGCTTGTACCCATGGCAGCTTACGAAGAAGAGACTCCTTTGGGCCGGGCCGAATGGGTAAAAATGATTGCCGCTTTTATTGGCAAACAGACAGAAGCCGACTCCCTCTTTAATGCCGTGGCCGAGAGGTATAATTCACTCAAACAACTGGCAGCAAACGTCGAAAACCGGCCAACAGTTTTTTCGGGCAAGATGCGCTCGGGCACCTGGTATGTACCGGGAGGCGACAGCTTTTACGCCCACTATTTCAGAGATGCCGGCGCCACATACATCTTTAAAGACAAAAAGAAAGCCGCTCATCCACTGGATTTTGAGACCGTATATGCCACAGCAGCCAACTGCGACTATTGGCGGATATTACTGCCCGAACCGCTGGCATACAACAAACAATCAATGAAGAGTGAAGACCCGCGCTATGCCGATTTCAAAGCCTTTAACAACAACTGTGTTTTTGTCTGCAACATACGCGAAGTGCCCTACTATGAACAAAATGCCATGAAACCCGATGTGGTGCTGTCTGACTACATTCACTTTTTACACCCGGAGCTGCTGCCCAACTATCACCCTTATTTTTACAAGCAACTGAAATGAGCTGTAACAAAATCCATATCAATCTGCCGCAACCCTTCCTATTGTTAGGGATGCTCCTTCTTTTGTGCCTCTTTTTTATCTTAAACCTGGCCCTGGGGTCGGTGACCATACCATTGCGCGAAGCCTTTCAAATTTTGACGGGACATGGCAGCAACAACATCATTCTTGAAAACATTCTGATTCGCACTCGTCTGCCACAGGCAATGGTGGCGTTGAGTACCGGCATGGCATTGGGCGTGGCCGGACTGTTAATGCAAACCCTTTTTCGCAATCCATTGGCAGGCCCCTCGGTACTGGGAATCTCATCGGGCGCCAGTCTGGGTGTTGCCTCCGTTTTGTTGGTTGCCGGACAATTTTTCGGGTTTTCGTTTGGCCAAATTGGTGCGTGGGGCCATCTGGCAGTGACCATCGCATCATTAGCCGGCGCCATGGCCGTTTTAGCCATCATCCTTTTTATCTCCAAAAATATTGGCGGTACCCTGGGGGTCTTAATAATCGGGGTCATGATTGGTTATCTCTCCAACTCGTTGGTGGGGATCTTAAAATTTTACAGCCTCGAAGAGGATGTTCACAACTATGTCATCTGGGGTCTGGGCAGCTTCAGCCGCTTGTCGTTGCAGCGAGCTCAATGGTTTACCATGTTTATCCTGCCCCTGTCATTGGCATCACTCTTTCTGTCAAAACCCCTGGACTTATTGGCATTGGGCGACAATTATGCCCGCAACCTGGGACTAAAAATTTCCCGGGCACGGTTCATCACCATCCTCGCATCTGGCATCTTAACCGCTATTGTAACAGCTTTTTGCGGCCCAATCATATTTATTGGGATGGCCGTTCCTCATCTGGCAAAAATGATTTCACACACTTCCAATCATTTCAGGCTGATTCTTAACACCTCTGTTCTGGGAGGCATCATTGCTTTACTTTGCAACCTCATTGCCCGGTTACCGGGCCTCGACAGTGAACTGCCTATAAACTCGGTAACAGCTTTTGTGGGCGCCCCCGTAGTTATTTCCGTTATCTGGAAACGAAGAAGAGACAATCAAACAGAACGCTGATGGAAAAATCCAAACACATAAAGATATCCCAATTATCCGTTGGCTATCCCCACGGAAAGATGACCAACTACGTCGCCTCTAATCTCAATGCCACCATGCGTCAGGGCGAACTGGTTTGCCTGTTGGGTGCCAATGGCGCCGGAAAAAGCACGCTACTACGAACCATTTGCAACTTTCAACCCCATTTGTCGGGCGAAATAACCATTCAGAATAAGTTGTTGACACACCTTTCAGAAAAGGAGATCTCAAAAATGATAAGTGTTGTTTTAACCGACCGGATAATCGTTCCCAATGCCACCATCTACGAATTGGTCTCCTATGGCAGAAGCCCTTACTCAGGAATGTTTGGCCGACTCACCCCGAAAGACAAACAGATTATTAACGAGGCCATTGAACAATGTGGTATTGCACATAAAAAAGAGGCTTTACTTTCGTCCATCAGCGATGGTGAACGACAAAAAGCATTTATTGCCAAGGCATTGGCACAAAACACGCCCATCATCATACTGGATGAACCCACCGCCTTTCTCGACCTCCCGGCACGTGTTGAGATCATTCAGCTGCTGCGACAAATAGCCTCCCACGCCGGAAAATCGGTATTACTGTCGACACACGATCTGGATCTGGCCTTACAGATGGCCGATCATCTGTGGCTATTACCCCAGGGAGGCCCACTTATCACCGGCAGTCCCGAAGATCTGCTATTAAAAAATGCTTTCCAAAAGCTCTTTCAAAACAAAGGCATCGAATTCGACACCAACACCGGATTATTTAGAGTAGAATACGAGCATTTCCAAAAACTACCGGTAAAAGGACATGGCTTTGAATACGTCCTGCTCCGACGGGCCTTTGCCCGCAGAGGCATCAAAACCACGGGCATGAATGACAACCCGGAATTATGGATTCAGATCAGCAAAAACGGACACAGTGCCTTTCAATTATTTAAAGAAAAGAAGCATCTGGCCACAGAAATATCAGTTGAAAAAATTGTAGAAATAACCATGAATCATCTAAACCAATGAAAATAGCGGCAGCTTATATACACGCCATTCCCGGAGATATCACGGCCAATTTAAACCAGACATTGACGCTGCTGCAACAGCTTGATAAAGAAGGAATCGGCTTTGTTTTATTCCCCGAACTGAGCATTACTGGCTATGCTACGGCAAAACAAGATATTGCCCTGGCACTATTGCAAGAAGAGGCCGTATTGCAACAATTGACCGGATTCTCAAAAAGCTCAAATCTCTCTTTTGCCGTCGGATATCCGCAACAGCACAACGAACAGTTCTTCATTGCGCACTATCTCTTCACAAAGGGAAAGATAGCAGGCATTCACCAAAAAAGTCATTTGGGGCCCAATGAAAAAAGCACTTTTTCGGAAGGAGATGAATTATCCGTTTTCCAGACAGGGCCACTCAAAATAGGCATGCAACTCTGTTTCGAGACCCATTTCCCCGAAATCAGCTATGCACAAGCCCGGCAAGGCGCCAACCTGCTGGCCATGGCATTTGCGTCGCCCAACGAAACCGCGACTGAAAAATCGGAACGTTTTAAACGCTATTTGTGTGCACGAGCCTACGACAACGCCTGTTATGTAATGGCGTGTAACCTTTCGGGGAGCACTGCCCGCGGGGCACATCTGCCTGGACTGGCAATGATCATCGACCCCAAAGGCAACATTTTGGCAGAAACCCAGAAGACTGGCAGCGGGTACTGCGTAGCCGACTTTTCCACCGAAAAACTTAATCGCATCTTTCAATCAAAAATGGCCTGGTTTAATCATTTTAAAAGGGATCAATTTCTAAATGATGCTTGCAAGAAAAATCCAAATACTGCGTTATGCTTGTCCTCAAAATGGTCATTTACCAGAGTAAACTCATATTTTTCGGACTTCGCAAGCCTTGTATTTGAACATTTCTTATCAAGCACCCAAAATCGAGAACTTTTCTTACAAGACCAAAATAAATTTTATGACTAACCGAAAAAAGACAATACGCAACCTAATGTTAGTTGGAACCGGCTCTGATGTGGGAAAGAGTGTACTGGCAACCGCCTTTTGCCGTATTTTTCGGGAAGACGGCTATCATCCGGTTCCCTTCAAATCGCAAAACATGTCGCTCAACAGCTTTGTAACCACCAATGGAGGAGAAATCGGTCGTGCACAGGCAGTTCAAGCTGAAGCCTGTGGTATTGATTGTCATACCGACATGAACCCGGTACTACTCAAACCCAGTTCCGACAAGACGGCACAAGTCATTTTAAATGGTAAAATATTTGGTAATTACTCTGCCGGCAGCTATTTCAGAGGTGAAATAAAAGAGTTGCTATTTACAGAAGCAATGAACGCCTTCCGCCGACTCTCCCCAAAATACAACCCCATTGTTATTGAAGGTGCGGGAAGCATTTCGGAGTTAAACCTAAAAAATAACGACATCGCCAACATGAAAGTGGCCCTCACCACCAATACACCGGTCATCTTAGTGGCCGACATAGAGCGAGGCGGGGTATTTGCCAGCATCTATGGCTCCATTCAATTGCTCGCCCCTGAAGAACGGCAGCTCATAAAAGGCATCATCATCAACAAATTCAGAGGTGACATACATCTGTTCGACGAAGGGAAAAAAATAATTGAAGACCTTACCGCAATTCCGGTATTGGGCATCATCCCGACATTCAACCACATTCAAATTGAAGAGGAAGATTCTGTCTCTCTGGAAAGAAAAGCGACCTTTGCCAACGACAATAAAATAAATATTGCGGTTGTTCTTTTAAGGCGTCTCTCCAACTTCACCGATTTTGGGCGGCTGGAACACGACGAAAGAGTGCAACTCTATTACACCAACAACCCCACGGAATTAAAAAAAGCCGACATCATAATTATTCCAGGCTCCAAAAACACCATTGCCGATTTAATTGAACTAAAGCGAAATGGCGTAGCGGCTGAACTTTCGCGCCTGGCACGGGCAGGGAAAACGGTTATCGGCATCTGTGGCGGTTTCCAGATGATGGGTCAACGCATTGAGGATCCCAACGAGACTGAAGGTCAAATAAAAGCCGTCCCCGGCTTAAACATTTTGCCGGTCACCACCATTCTCGAAGAAGAAAAACAAACGATACGCAGCTCGTTTTACTATAAGAACAACAACGACCTCTGTTCCGGCTACGAAATTCATATGGGAAAAACACTTTTGGCATCCGAAGCAATCCCGCTGAATCGACTGGAAAACGGAGATAAAGAAGGTTGTCGCTCGGGCGATAATCTCTGGGGAACCTATATGCACGGCATACTTGATAACCCCATAGTTATAGAAGACCTCCTAACGCCCTTCACAAAAACAAGTCACACCACCGAAGATTACTCTGCTTATAAACAGCGTCAATACCGACTATTGGCCCAACATGTACGCGAAAATTCAGATATGGAAACCATTTATAAAATTCTGGAAGCATGATACACGGGCATGGAGACGATCGACACCTATTTCCCCTGATTCGAATCAACTTCAGTTCGAATGTGAATCCGTATGGACTCAACGAAGGATTGCAGAGCCATCTGAATCGTTGCATCGGTAAATTAACAACCTATCCTGACCCCATGGCTGAGTCACTGGCAAAAACCATTGAGATGCAAAAAGGGTTACCGGCAGGAAGCGTTCTGATGACCAATGGCGCGGTAGAAGCCTTTTATCTGCTGGCCGCCCTGTACCAAAATAAACGATCACTCATTTACACGCCCTCATTTTCCGAATATGAAGATGCCTGCCGGATGTATCACCATTCACTCACCTTCTGCCCCAACACGCTATTTCCCAATGAAGATACCGCAAAATATGACACCATCTGGATCGGAAACCCTAACAATCCGGATGGAAAACTTTTTAATCGTCAGGCGCTGAAAGATATGATATGTGCCCACCCGGACACCTTGTTTATCGTTGATGAAGCATATGTCCAATTCTCCCTCTCGCCCATAACGCTTGAGAACGAAGCCCCTGAATGCGCCAACCTCGTGGTGATCCGCTCACTCACCAAGCGGTTTTCAATTCCCGGCCTTCGCCTGGGATATTTAATAACAACCCCCGGCATGGTGAATCGCCTCAAGAGACTATTGATGCCCTGGCGCATTAACTCACTGGCCATAGAAGCAGGTGAATATTGTTTCTCGAGCCGTTTCTCAGATAACTTTTCTCTATCATATTTACTGGATGAATCCCGTCGTCTTCAGTCAGAAATCAACAGCCTCGATGGTTTCTCGGTCATCCCTTCGGCTACCTCCTATTTTCTGGTGACAGCACCAACAAACGCCCCAGAATTGAAGAGATGGCTCGCTGAGAACTTTAACATTTTAATTCGGGATGCTTCTAACTTCAGAGGCCTGTCGAAGAACCATTTCCGCCTCTCTACCCAGTTGCCCGAAAAAAATAACGTTTTAATTAAAGCCCTGCACGCATGGCGCTAATATTATATCATACCATCGCATTGTGGCTGGGTTTTGCACTCGACAAATTACTGGGCGATCCGCAGTGGTTACCACATCCCATCGTGGCATTCGGAAAAACCATTTCGTTTCTCGAAAAAAAGCTGAATAAAAACACGCACCGGCTTCTTAAAGGGTACGCAGTCACCATTCTGCTGGTGTTCTTCACCTGTGGCCTGTTCTTCACCTTAATCACATTCGCCTTTCAGATCTCACCTTTAGCCGGCATAGCCACCGAAACAATTTTTGTATTTTACGGGTTGGCAGGAACCACATTGGTGAGAGAGGGAAAAGCTGTATTCCGGGCGCTTGACAAGGGTTTGGAAGAAGGACGAAGACAAGTCGCCCGCATTGTTGGACGCGATACCGAAGCTTTAACCAAAAATGAGATACAAGCAGCCACGCTCGAAACGCTGGCCGAAAACCTGAGCGATGGCGTCATTGCCCCGTTATTTTGGTATGCCATTGCAGGAATACCGGGAATGATGACCTATAAAATGGTTAACACTCTGGATTCGATGATTGGCTACAAAAACGATCGGTTCATTCATTTTGGTCGTTTTGCGGCCCGGCTGGACGACGCAGCCAACTATCTGCCAGCCAGAATAACAGCCCTGCTGATGGCCGCCATTAGCGGTAAAAAACGGGCATTCAAATTCATACGCAAATATGGCAGAGCCCATCTCAGCCCCAATGCAGGATATCCTGAAGCAGCGCTGGCCGGCATTTTAAACGTCGTCTTTGGAAGTGCACATCGCTATTTCGGCCAATGGGTTCCCAAACCGCTCATTGGTGAAAACAAAAGAGACTTTGAAAAAAATGATTTACATCAAACCATAAACATCATCAAAAAAACAGAATGGATCTTTATTATTCTAATTTCACTCATTTTTATCGTATTAACCTATTATAAATAACAAAAACATGACCGCACTCGAAAATCTGGAAATTGCCCCGGTAAAAGATGAAGAACTGGAAAAGGCATTAAAATTCAACATCGATCAAAAAACCAAACCCGTTGGCTCGTTAGGCCAACTGGAAGAACTTGCCATGCAAGTGGGGTTAATACAACAGACAACCCGCCCATCGTTTCAAAAACCGGTGATGCTGACCATCGCCTCCGACCATGAAATTATTAAAGAGAAGGTAAGTCCGGTGCCGGCCGAAATAACCTGGCAACAAGTCCTTAACTTCATCAAGGGCGGCGGCGGAATCGGTCTTTTTTGTCGTCAGTTCGGCTTCGACTTGTACGTTGTAGATGCAGGAGTAGACCATGATTTCACGCCTCATCCCAAATTAATAAACAAAAAAGTACGCAAAGCCTCACGCAATTTTCTATACGAACCGGCCATGACGACCGAAGAGTGTAACCGGGCCATCCAAAACGGCCGCGATGTGGTGGCCTCTTTCGCTGAAAAAGGAACCAACGTAGTGGGATTTGGTGAGATGGGCATTGGAAATTCTTCACCGGCAACCGCGCTGTTGTCCGTTTATGCCGGCATACCCGTAGAAACGTGTACCGGTCCTGGTTGCGGACTGTCGCCCGAAGGCGTAAGTCATAAAGCCAAAGTACTAAAACAAGCAATCGAAAAACTAGGCATTGCCGCTCATCCGGAAGAGAATCTGGCGCGCTTTGGCGGGCTGGAAATCGCCACCATGGCCGGCGGGATGCTGGAAGCAGCCAGTCGAAGAATGGTCATTCTCGTTGATGGCTTCATCACCACCTCTGCCTTTTTAGCTGCTCACGCCATCTGTCCGACAGTAAAAGACTACGCCATCTTCTCGCATCGCTCCGACGAACCGGGACACCGCAAAATGCTCTCGTTTGTCGACGCCCACCCGGTATTGGACTTACAACTGCGACTGGGCGAAGGCACCGGCTCGGCGCTCTCCTACCCCATTGTTCAGGCCGCAGTAGCCATGCTTAACGAAATGACCTCATTTACAGAAGCAAAAGTATATAACGCAGCAAAATTGAGACATGATTAAACGCGAATTAAACATCTTACAATCGGCCTTTCTGTTCTTCACAAGAATCAGAATCCCCTGGAAGGTAAAATACGTAAAGGAAAACCAATCGTTAATTTTAACCTGGTTCCCCTTTGTAGGTCTCTTTGTGGGAGGCATTGGAGCCATGGCATATATTGTCGGGTTTTGGCTATTTCCAAAACCGGTGGCAACCATCCTGGCCCTCGCGGCAATGGTTCTGGCCACCGGGGCCCTGCATGAGGACGGCTGGGGTGATTTATTCGATGCTTTTGGCGGTGGCTACGGCAAAGACCACATCCTAACCATCATGAAAGATTCCAGAGTAGGCGCATATGCAGTCATCGGGTTAATATTTCTGATAACATTAAAAATAGGGGCCTTACAAAACATTCCCAATAGCAGAATTCCACTGTTGTTTGTGGCCGCCCACGCCCTGAGCCGATGGCCTGTTTTGCTGGTAACAAAATTTTGGGACAATGCCCGTCCCACAGGCGCATCCAAATCGCGCGACTCAAGCAGTGCGCTCTCCTGGGGGCGTATTACATGGGCCTTTATCCCGGCGATACTACCACTTTGCTTTTTCCCCATATTTTCTTTTTTCATTGTACCAGTAATTGTTGTAGCCACTTTTTTGGCTGGTCGATATTTTTACAGGCACATTGGCGGATATACCGGAGACTGTCTGGGGGTCGTTCAACAGATAAACGAAATTCTCATTTTCCTATATTTTAGCTTTTTAAGCTATCACGGATTTTTATTTGAATAACTATGGCAACCGAAGCGTTTAATAAAGTCATCTGTTTTGTGCGACATCCCAAAACAAAAGCCCCGCAGGGGGTTTGTTATGGCAACTCGGATGTTATGACCGACGAAACCGATCTAAACCAAGCCGTTAAAAAGGTAAACACAGCCCTAATGGACTTTTCACCCACTATTTGTTATTCCAGCCCCCTGTCACGCTGTCGCCTGCTGGCCGGGAAACTAATGAGTCCTGAAAAAATCGAAATAGACAACCGCTTGCGGGAGATCAATTTTGCCGCCTGGGAGATGAAACCCTGGAGTCAGATACCGCCGGAGCATCAAACTGCCTGGGGAAAAGATTTTATCAATTGCAAAATCCATGGAGGAGAAAACTTCTACGATGTACAAAATCGCATCATTCAATTTTGGGAGACACTCGCTGCAACCCATCATCAAAATATCATGGTTGTTACTCATGCCGGACTGTTGAGAGCATTGCTGGCCTACTTGCTGGATGCCGCTCCCCAAAAAGTGTTTGCCATTGAAGTGGATTATGGCGATGTGATACAGATTAAATGGGACTGTAAAGATTATTATAAAATTAAATTTCTATGAAAAGAGCCGGAATTCATTTTGTCACAGGAGGTCAACGATCGGGGAAAAGTCGCTTTGCTCAGGAATGGGCCATGAAGAAAACCACAAAGCCATACTATCTGGCTACCTCCCGCATCTGGGACGATGATTTTAAACAACGCATCGCCCGACATCAAAAAGACAGAGGGGACAACTGGACTACGCTGGAGATCCCGGTTCACCTGTCTCAGGCTGATGTTACAGGTAAAGTGGTTGTGCTCGACTGCATCACCATGTGGCTGACAAATATCTATTTCGATAATCAGTCGTTAACCATTGACGAAATTCTTGAAATTGCAAAGGAAGAGTTGAATAAACTATTTGAAAAAGAGTGTGAACTCATCATCATCTCAAACGAAATAGGCATGGGCGGCCATGCTGAAAATGAAATCGCCCGAAAATTCGCCGACCTTCAGGGATGGACCAACCAGTTTATTGCTTCACTTGCAAATACCGTAACTCTGATGGTTTCAGGATTACCGCTAAAAATTAAATAGAGATTGCTAGAAAAACGTTAAACACAACATTTTTCAGAATACAGACAATTATTAAACAACAAGATGAGAATCACCACAAAAACCGGAGACCAGGGACAAACAGCTCTGTTTGGAGGCGGCAGAGTAAGTAAAAATCACATCCGCATTCGCTGTAATGGCCGCATTGATGAAGCCAATGTCCGTATTGGATTGTTGCTGGCCGAGCTGCCCGAAAATCATAACTGGAAAACCCGTTTAATCAGCATTCAACGCGACCTGATGCTAATAATGTCGCACATTGCCACCCCCGAAGATTCGCCCAAACCCAATAAGAAACCACATCCCGAACAAGGGCTGAAAGCCTGTGAAGTCTGGATAGACGAGTTAAACGACTACCTGAAAGATGAAAAGCTGGCCTTTGTACTACCCGGCGGCAATAAAATTTCAGCATTGTGTCACTTCGTGCGCACGGGAGTTCGATCATCTGAAAGAACGCTCGTCGAACTTGGTCAGACACACCCGGTACCAGCCTATATTCTACAATATTTTAACCGCTTGAGCGACTTATTTTACCTGTTGGCCATTACCGGATTAAAACAAGACAATATAAAAGCAGAAAAATTCATGTTATTTCCTTCGCAAAAGACAAAAAATGACCTCAAATAACAGCTCCGCTTTTCTTTTAGCCGCACCCAAAAGTAACTCGGGCAAAACCATGGTATCGCTGGCCTTAATGCAATCGCTGGTGAAAAGAGGTATCACGGTGCAACCTTTTAAGTGTGGCCCCGACTACATCGATCCCATGTACCATTCCAAAATATCGGGACGCCCCTCTTACAACCTCGATTCATGGATGGCCTCCCCGGAACATGTACGCACCGTTTTTACCAACAATCACCCTTACAGGGGCGTTTCAATTATTGAAGGGGTAATGGGCCTGTTCGACGGGGCATCTAAAGACAAAGGCAGCTCTGCTGAGATAGCCCGGTTGCTGGACATTCCTGTCGTTCTGGTGGTAGACGGGGCTAGTATGGCCTACTCGGCCGCCCCGTTATTGTTTGGTTTTAAAAATTTTGATAAACGGCTGAAAATAGCGGGGGTCATTTTTAACAAAGTAAGTGGTGATTCGCATTACCGCTTTTTAAAAGAGGCCGCAGAGGATGCCGGTATCGAACCCCTGGGATTTCTGCCACGACACGAACAATTAGCCGTTGAATCGCGCCACCTGGGGCTGCATCTTCCCGGCGAAAATAAAACAAAAATGTTCGGGGTCGCCGCCGAATTAACGGAGAAACATATACTGGTAAACCGTCTGTTGGAGATCACCCGAATAACGACAAAGACGCCTGCCACACCTCATCCCCAGCTCACCAGACAACGCATGACGATTGCCCTGGCACACGACGAAGCATTTAATTTTTCATATACAGCCAATATCGACCAACTGAAACAGATGGGCGAAATCGTACCATTCAGTCCGTTACACAACAAACAGCTACCACCTGCCGACCTGCTTTGGCTGCCCGGCGGATATCCCGAATTACAGGCCTCTAAACTCAGCAAAAACACCGCCATACAACAGGCTATACGGCACTTCGCAGAACAAGGGAAACCGGTGGTCGCCGAATGTGGCGGCATGATGTATCTCGGGAAAGAACTTATTGACGAAAACGGGCACGTCACCCCCATGTGCGGAATATTTAATTTTTCCACCTCTTTTCAGCATAAAAAGCTCCATCTGGGCTACCGGCAAACAGAACTACCCAATCTTGTTCTGCGAGGCCACGAATTTCACTATTCCAGTTTAATCGTGCCCGGCACACCTCCGCACTCACCAGAGGTAAAAAATGCCCGTGGAATAACCGTGGAGATGCCCATCTTCAAATATAAAAATTGCTGGGCTTCCTATATGCATCTCTATCTGGGAGAGAAAGACAAAATGCAGCAATTCATAACCTACTTAACACAAAAGCATGAATAAAGGAACATTAACAGGCGTAGGATTAGGTCCCGGCGATCCGGAACTTATCACCATAAAAGGATACCGGGCACTGCAGGCAGCCGACATCATCTTTTATCCCGTCACGGCGTTAAACGATGGCAAACAGCGCTCTTTCTCGTTACAAATACTACACAAACTAATGATAGAGAAGCCTTGCCGCCCTATAATGATACCAATGAGTGGAAAACAACGCCATCAGTATTATGACGAGGCCTATAAAACCATTAAAACAGAATACGAAGCGGGCAATAACGTCGTTGTGGTCAGCGAAGGCGACTTACTCTTTTACAGCACCTTTGGATATCTCTACAAAATGGCGCTCGATGAAAAGATACCCTGTCATCTGATTCCCGGAATCCCTGCATTCATCGCGGCCGGAAGCTTAGGCCAATTGCCACTGGTTGAAAAAGAGAAAGGGCTACAGGTCATAGCCAAACCCGAAAACTTCGAAGCCATAAAGAAAGCAATGAATCAGCACGCCACACTGGTCGTCATGAAAATAAGCGTTCTAAAGGAATGGTATACATTTCTGAAAAATGAAGCCCCTTCCTTTTTATATGCCGAGC
This sequence comes from Geofilum sp. OHC36d9, assembly GCF_052400685.1. Lineage (NCBI taxonomy): Bacteria > Pseudomonadati > Bacteroidota > Bacteroidia > Marinilabiliales > Marinilabiliaceae > Geofilum > Geofilum sp. OHC36d9. The sequence goes on along the minus strand of NZ_JBQTGJ010000012.1, from coordinate 39,323 downwards.
AAGTAGGAACAGAACATCAGTTTTTCACCTCCAGCGTGGAAGAACTGGAATTCAGAAAAATACCGTATTTCTCGTTGCTAATCATCTATCCCGGTATATCAAAACACGTTTAAACCCACTTGACAATGAAAATATTTTGCATAGGAATAGGACCGGGACAGGAAAAGTACCTGACGCCACAAGCCAGACAAGCCATTGAAAATTCTGATGTTGTTGTCGGCTACAAGTTTTATTTGAGTCACGTGGCGTCGCTGACAAACGGAAAAGAGTGCATCAGCACCGGCATGAAAAAAGAAGACGAACGCGCCCGGGCTGCCTTTATCAGAGCCGAAAAAGGCAAAACGGTAGCCGTCATCAGTAGCGGCGATGCAGGCGTCTATGGCATGGCATCTCTCCTCTGGGAAATGAAGCAGAAAACCGGCTCGGCCGTTGAGATAGAGGTCGTTCCCGGAATCAGTGCCATGTTCGCCGCTGCCGCCAAACTGGGAGCTCCTCTGGGTCATGACTTTTGCTCTATCTCGCTCTCCGACCTGCTTACACCATGGCAAAAGATAGAAAAACGCATCAAAGCAGCGGCTTCGGCCGACTTTGTGACGGCCATTTATAACCCGGTAAGCAAAGGCCGCTTCTGGCAATTGATGCGACTAAAAGCCTTGTTCCTGGCCGAACGCTCACCCGATACGCCTGTTGGCATTGCCCGCCAGGTGGGCCGCAAAGAAGAGTCAATCAGTGTGGTTCTGCTCAAAGATCTGAGAGCAGAGATGGCCGATATGTTCACGGTGTTAATTATAGGCAACAGCCAGACCATTCAACACAAACAACATCTCATCACGCCACGGGGCTACGCATTAACCAAAGAGACAGCGGGACAGACCGATAAAATAGGCCGACAAATCATGAACCAAAGTTTCCAAACCATCCTAAAAGAGACCGACTTCACCGGACAGCCGCTGGATCAGGTTTGGGTGGCATTACACTGCATTCACACCACCGCCGATAGTAAAATGGGCGAACTCGTTGAGCTGACCAACGGGGTGGTTCCAATGCTGCACCAACAATTTCACGCCGAAACACCACCGGTAATCGTTACCGATGTCTCGATGGTGACCCGCGGCATTCGATCGTCCATGGTTCAAAAACTGGGACTGGAGATAAAATGCTATCTCGACGACGAACGGGTAAAAACAATAGCAAACGAAAAAGGTATCACACGCACCCAAGCCGGCATTCGGCTGGCAGTTCAGGAACATCCCAACGCGGTATTTGCCTTCGGCAACGCCCCCACCGCCCTGATGGAACTAGTGGCACTCATACGTCAGGGAAAAGCAACACCCACCGGCGTCATAGCGGCACCGGTGGGATTTGTGAAGGTGGAAGAGAGCAAATGGCAACTAAAATATGGCTGCCCAAATGTGCCTGCCGTATTTGTCAACGGCCGCCGCGGAGGAAGCAATGTCGCGGCCACAATTATTAACGCCATCTTAAGCTGGAACGAAGCAAAAAATATGCATCCCGGCGAAGGGATATAAAAGACAACGCCTTGAAAAAATCAGAAATAACCATTATAGGCATATACGACCGGGCACCGGAATTTTCGCCACAAATAGAAGCAGACATGGCCACCACCCGCTATTTTGCAGGTGGAAAACGACACTATGAACTCGTAAAAAAATGGCTGCCGCCCCAGGCGCAATGGACGTCCATAACGGCCCCGCTGAATCTGTTATTCAAAACAATAGCCACCCATCCTGAACAATGGATCGTCTTTGCGTCGGGCGATCCCTTGTTTTTCGGAATCGGCAACACCCTTAAACGAGAATTTCCCGAAGCCCGGATTAAATTCATACCCACTTTTAACGCCTTACAATTGCTGGGACACAAAGCAGGTCTCAATTATGGGGAGTTCAAAACCGTGTCGCTCACCGGCCGTGACTGGCATGAGTTCGACCAATCGCTGCTTCAGGGCGACCGACGACTGGGCATCTTAACCGACCGAAAAAACACCCCGGCAGCCATTGCCCGAAGAATGCTTGAATTCGGATACGACAATTATCGCATCATATACGGTGAATGCCTGGGTGGCCCACGGGAAAGGGTGACAAAGCTCACACTCCGGGAGGCTTTAACCTTCCCTTTTTGTCACCCCAACTGCTTATTTCTGGAAAAAACCGATGACGACTTTCCGCAAAAAGGCATTTCTGAACAAGACTTTGAAACCCTTAACGGACGTCCGCAGATGATCACCAAAATGGCGGTCAGACTGACTTCGCTTGCCGCGATGGAATTGAATAACAAACAGGTATTCTGGGATATCGGTGCCTGCACCGGTAGTATTTCCATTGAAGTTCGTCTCCATTTTCCACATATAAAGGTTTTTGCATTCGAAAAGAGAGAAGAATCCCGGGCAATCATCCTCAAAAACACCCAAACATTCAAAACACCCGGCATCCGGCTATTCATTGGCAATTATTTAAACATCGACAAAACAGGGTTGGAACATCCTGACACAGTATTTCTGGGCGGGTACGGCGGAAATATGATTCCCATCCTCGACGACGTTAACCGGCATATTACAGCCGATGGCACAATCGTTTTTAATTCAGTAAGCGAGAACAGCCGGGTTCAATTTTTGAATTGGGGCAAAAAGAAACAGTATGAAACCAAATTTCATCAGACACTTACGGTAGACGATCACAATCAAATAACCATTATTGCAATAAAGAAAACCAGCACATTATGATAGCCATCATAGCTCATTCCGACAAAGGGCGGCTGCTCGCCCAAACGCTGATTGAGAAAGGCGTTGACGCCCAACTAGCAGTCCACCCCATTCATTACGGACCACTGTGGCAGAGCAACGAAGCTCTGATATTTATCGGTGCATTGGGCATTTGCGTTCGCGAAATAGCGCCCTTTCTAAAAAATAAAAAAGAAGACCCCGCCGTGATTAACATTGATGCCAATGGACAATTTGTGCAACCTGTTCTTTCGGGGCATATCGGTGGTGCCAACCAATGGGCCCGAAAACTGGCCGGGTTACTTGGTGCAGTGCCGGTTGTGACCACGGTAAGCGACACCTCTGATCTTTGGCCCCTGGACCTGCTCCCCGACCGATATAACTGGAAGATAGAACACGCAGGCCATCTGCCCCGACTGATGAGTCGATTTATTAATGGCGCCAAAACAGCTTTATTGATAGAAGCCAGAGATGAAGGCACCATCTTTCTGGAATCCGAATGTCCGCCATTCGTCGATCTCTTTTATTCGTCCGAAACACTTGATCCCGACCGCTATGACCTGATTCTGGCCATCACCCCTTTTCTCTATGACTTTGGAGATAAAGCCATCTTTTACCGGCCGCCCATGCTTCATCTGGGTCTGGGCTGCCAACGGGATCTGCCGCCCGACAGTTTTTATGACACACTCCGGGAGGCACTGCGATCCAACAACCTGTCGCCCCTGTCGGTGGCCTCGCTCAACACAATAAACATAAAACAGGACGAACCGGCATTCCTGTTTTTAAGCCACAAATGGAATATTCCCCTTACAGCTTACAGCGAAAAAATACTCTCGAAATACGAGGTTCCCAATCCATCTGAAACAGTAGAAAAAATTACAGGCAGTAAAGGCGTTGCCGAAGCATCTGCCATGCATCGCGCCTGTAACAGTCTGCTCCTACCCAAAACAAAATTACAAGCCGGCGAAAAATTCTACACCCTGGCCGTAGCCCTCGATGCACAAATGGAACGAAAGGGTTTTATCGAATTTGTAGGTGCGGGTCCCGGCGATCCGGAGCTGATATCGGTACGCGGAAAACGGTTGTTGCAAATGGCCGACTACATCTTATATGCCGGCAGTCTGGTTCCCGAAGAGCTGACACATTATGCCAAACCGGGTTGCGTAACGGAGAGCTCGGCCGGCATGGATCTGAACACACAGATAGAACGTATGGCGCACTTTTATAACCGCCATTTGTTTGTGGTACGTCTGCACACCGGCGATCCCTGCATTTATGGCGCCATACAGGAACAGATGGCCGTGATGGATCAAAAACAGTGGCAGTATCATATAACGCCCGGCATTTCATCGTTTCAGGCCGCCGCCGCGGCATTAAAATCTCAGTTTACCATACCCGAAGAGGTTCAGACCATCGTCTTAACACGGGGCGAAGGACGAACGCCTATGCCCGAAAAAGAGCAACTGCATAAGCTGGCCCAATCCCAAAGCACCATGTGCATCTTTTTAAGCGCCTCAATTGCCCAAAAAGTTGAGACAGAACTGCTCACCCATTACCCTCCTGAAACACCCGTTGCAGTGTGTTACAAACTCACCTGGAAAGATGAAAAAATATACCGTTGCACATTGCAGACACTGGCCCGCACGGTAAATGAAAACCATTTAAAAATGACCACGCTCATTGTTGTTGGAAAAGCCATTGACAACAGGACGGGAGAATCGAAACTTTACGATCCCCATTTTGCCCATGCTTTCAGAAAAACAAATTAAACAACCAATGATACTATTATTTGGTGGCACCACTGAGGGCCGAAAAACAGCAGACGTCCTCGATTTTATCGACGAAGACTATGTCTACTCCACAAAAACGGAAGTTGTTTCTCATCACAAAGGGAAAAACCTGTGCGGGGAGATGGATCGCTCTGCCATTGTGTCGTTTTGCAGGGCCAATAATGTCGGCTTAATCATCGATGCCGCTCACCCATTTGCCAGTCAGCTGCATCAAAACATCCATGATGCCGCAAATGAAGTAAAAACGCCCGTTCTGCGATACGAACGACAATATCCCGAAACCGCATCGCACCCCAACATCACTTCTTTCGAATCGTTTGAACAACTCACGCAAGCCATCCTCCGTAGCCACTATCTCAAAATACTGGCATTGACAGGCGTACAAACCATTACAGCACTCCAACCGGTGTGGCAATCACGCACCTGCTATTTCCGGATCCTCGACACTTCTTTGAGCCGTCAAAAGGCTTTGAACACCTCCATTCCCAACCACCTGATCATTCCCATGCATCCTTCCGGTGATGAAGATGAACTTCAGTTATTGGTAAAAAAGACAGGCGCTCAACTTCTGTTAAGCAAAGAGAGCGGGAGCTCCGGATTTACAGAGACAAAAATCAGCGTCGCTCAAAAGATGGGTATTCCACTCTGGATGGTTAAAAGAGCGCCACTGCCCCATTTCGATTATGTGGTTGATTCGCCCAAAGAATTACTGCAACAGATTTATCGCCTGCGAAAGACCATCTTAAAAAAAGAAGGTGTTCTTCGCACCGGATATACCACCGGGGTGTGTACAACGGCAGCCGCCAAAGCATGCTTTTTGGCGCTTGCAGAAAAAAAATTCCCAGAATCGGTGCAGCTATCATTGCCAAACGGCGAACAAACCGGCTTTCTGATTTTCCCCAAAACACTCACCCAAAAGCAGGCTGCATGCACCGTTATTAAAAATGGTGGCGACGATGCCGACGTGACCCATGGAAAAGAAATCGGCTGCCAACTAACCCTGACCACCAAAGAAGGAATTTCCTTTTTACAGGGACAAGGAATCGGCAAAGTCACGCTGCCCGGTCTGCCCCTGCCTGTTGGCGAACCGGCCATCAATCCCATGCCACGAAAAATGATTTCCGAAATGTTACAACACCTCTCCGGGGCGTATGAGTTGGAGACCGGCTTTGAAGTAACCCCTTTTGTGCCGGACGGCGAAAAACTGGCGCTCCAAACTTTTAACGCCAGGGTTGGTGTCGTCGGTGGCATCTCAATCATCGGCACCACCGGCAAGGTAAAACCTTACTCCAATGAAGCCTTTTTAGCCACCATCGGCTACCAGCTCTCGGTAGCCCACGAATCAAAGATAAACCGAGTGGTGTTAACCTCCGGCAAGCGAAGCGAAAACATGCTCAGACCTTTGTACCCCGATCTGCCCGACACGGCCTATATTCATTTTGGAAATATGGTCGGCCAATCGCTTCAACTGGCAACCGCACAAAAAATACCCCAAATAACCATGGGACTCATGTTTGGGAAAGCCGTTAAACTGGCCGAAGGCAACATGGACACACACAGTAAAAAATCAACCTTCAACGCCCGTTTTGCTGCCACAGTAGCCGACAAATGCAGGTATCCCATCTCCATTTCCCTGAAAATAGCCGGCTTAACAATAGCCAATGCCATTCAACACATCATCCCGTTTTCCGCCACCGAGCCTTTTTACCTTGAAATTGCCCGACGTTGCTTTGATCGCTGTTCGGCCCTAATTCCTAAAGGCATAAAATTCACATTCGTGCTGCTCAACGATGAAGGGCTGAAAATTAAAATAAACAAGGAATAGATTACTTATATTGGTGCCCGGTTAAATGAAGCAGGGAAACGTGATTTCGTTTCGCAAATGATCACACTCATGGAGGAAGAACAAGCAACCATGACTGAAAAAGAATTTGATCCTGCGGCAAAGGTTGAATCATTAAAAACAAAAGAAAAAACGTTACTAAAACCGAAATTGCACAGCAATCGGCAGCTGCCAAAGCCATAGAGGCTACAACCCATGCCAATAATTTGTTAAATGAGGCTTACAGGGAAGCTTCCAATATGGCAGATCTTCTTTCCGGTCTATATGGAAAAGAGAGCGAGATTGTTAAGAAAATCCGAAAAATTAGAAAGTAAAAATCATTATGGCTATTTTTTTTTCGGCCCCCGGGGAGCATGGTTCTGCCCGGGGGCCGTATGATTCTGCACAAGTGCCGCGAGGCTCTGCACAAGTGCCGGATGGTTCTGCACAAGTGCCGCGAGGCTCTGCACAAGTGCCGGATGACTCTGCACAAGTGCCACGAGGCTCTGCACGAGTGCCGCGAGGCTCTGCACGAGTGCCGGATGGTTCTGCACAAGTGCCGCGAGGCTCTGCACAAGTGCCGCATGGTTCTGCACAAGTGCCGCGAGGCTCTGCACAAATGCCGGATGATTCTGCACGAGTGCCGCATGGATGGGATTTTATCTTTACATTCAAAGATGGGAACCTGCCATCTATTCATCAGGAGATGGAATTACTGCCTTGTTCTCGAGGTTGGGCGAATAAAAGATGTGTGTTTTTTATACATATCAAAAACACTAATACCGCAATTGGCATGATCTGCCAGCATTTGCAACATTGGTTTCTGCTTATCAAAAACAACATAATCCAATTCGTCTGCAACAAATTGTTGCTGGTTCAACAGCTTGAAATATACGGTTGAAATATCATCTTGCAATTTGCTTCTCATAAGACAGGAATGGTTTATTTGCTCTGCGTGAACCTGATGAAAAACAAAAATGATAAATCGGATTAGTTATACCAAATTTCGAAACGTGTTCCTTTCATGTGTTTATAATTCGTTTGTTAATGTCACATGGAACTCCCATGAAAATAATCATCTCCCTGTGTGAAAAATCCTTTATCATGGTCATTTCATATTAATATGTCATGCTGGGTGCTATCATAAATAAAATATTCAGATACATTGGTGTCCGGTAAAAATTTAGAGAAATTATTAGAACCCAGATCCAATGTGCGAGCCAGAGATTTTAGAAGATATTGGGGTTGCTTTCCGCCTCAAGAAATTTCCGTTAAGAAAATCAATTTTATTGGCGTAAAGAAATCCGGGTTGGTTGAGCGAAGCGAGTTCCCGGATTTTAGACAATGAAATTGATTTTTAGGAAATTACTTGCAGCGGCGGCATTTTTTGTTTACTTTTTTTTGCTGTAGTGGAGCGAAGCGGATCACGAATACCTTTGAAAAACAAACCTCAACGAGTAAAAAAAGTAAAAGCCCGTGCGGCTTGAGCACTTAAATGGAAAATATATTTTTTACCGGACAATAGTAATTCAGATATTACATTTTAGAGGCTTACCCAATCAAAAAAATGCAATTTGACGCTGTATGGATCACTTGCTATTTCTGGTGAAAAAAATAGAGAATTTGTAGCATCAAAACAGATTAATTAACCCAAATTTGCATATATAATTTTATTACATTGCTTAATGGAAATTACATATTTTTAACCTATGGTGTTTTTAGCTTCAACATGGTGGACCGATATGGTTCTGTTTGAGAAAATAAACTGGCTAATTGCCTTACCTTTTTCTGCCCTTTTTATTATTCAAATCATCCTTACATTTACAGGTGGAGATATGGATGACGCATCTGCCAATGGCGATGTAGACTCTTCCATCGATAATGACTTAGGTATCGATTTTCAGTTTTTAACCTTAAAAAACCTTATTGCCTTTTTTACCATTTTTGGATGGACAGGTATTGTATGTTTCGATGCAAACTTAAGTGTTGGAATTTCTGTATTAATCTCAACCATTGCCGGAACATTAATGATGACGCTAATGGCTTCTATCTTGTACTTTATGTCAAAACTGGCCGACTCCGGAACCTTAAATTTAAAAAACGCCATTGGCAAAACCTGCTCCGTTTATTTAAGCATTCCACCCAAACGAAGCGGTTTAGGGAAGGTACAAATTCAGGTGCAAGGCATCCAAACCTTAGATGCCATGACCGATCATGACGAAAAGATTGCAACAGGCGCATTGGTTGAAGTTAAAGATGTAATAAACAATGAAATACTATTAGTACAACCAAGTAAATAACTTTATAATAATTTTTTAATAATTTTTTAGATATGGGAGAATATGTAGTAATACTGGCTGTTGCAGTAGTCGTCTTTATTTTTATTTTAATTGTATCCTTATTCAAAAGATACAAACGCTGTCCATCCGATCGTATTTTAGTCGTCTTCGGGAAAGTTGGAAAAGGGCTTGCACAAGAATCCCGATCAGCCAAATGTATCCATGGTGGTGCCGCATTTATCTGGCCCATCATTCAGGATTATTCGTTTCTTGATTTAACACCAATATCCATTGAAATCAACTTAACCAATGCGCTAAGTAAGCAAAACATCCGTGTAGATGTGCCTTCACGTTTTACGGTGGGTATTTCAACAGAACCAGGAACCATGACCAATGCTGCTGAACGTTTACTGGGATTATCTCAGGACGACATTAGCAACTTAGCCAAAGATATCATTTTTGGTCAACTGCGTTTGGTGGTGGCAACCATGGACATTGAAGAGATAAATAATAATCGTGACAAATTTCTGGAAGCTGTTTCATCAAACGTTGAAGCAGAACTTAAAAAAATCGGTCTTAAACTCATTAACGTTAATGTAACCGACATTAATGATGAGTCGGGTTATATTAATGCACTTGGAAAAGAAGCGGCTGCCAAAGCTATTAACGATGCGAAAAAAAGTGTCGCTGAGAAAAATCGCGATGGCGCCATTGGAGAAGCAAATGCTCATCAGGACCAAAGGGTCAATGTAGCGGCGGCAGACGCAACCGCCGTGGAAGGTGAAAACAACGCCAAAATTACCATTGCAAATTCTGATGCCACGCGTCGCGAAAAAGAAGCGGAAGCGGAAAGAAAAGCGGTTGCTGCGGAAAAAGTAAGCCAGGCTAAAGCTTTAGAAGAAGCCTACGCGGCTGAAAAAATGGCTGAACAAAAAAGAGCCGATCGTGATAAAGCATCACAAACAGCAGACATTGTAGTACCTGCTCAAATCGATAAAGAAAAGGTTGAAATTGCAGCCGAAGCGGTTGCTGAACAAACACGTCGTCATGCGAAAGGTGATGCCGATGCTATTTTCATGAAAATGGAAGCAGAAGCAAAAGGTATATATGAAATTCTTAGCAAACAAGCACTCGGATTTGACAAATTGGTACATGCTGCCGGAAACAACTCCAAAGATGCCGTTATGATGATGATTGCTGATAAATTACCTGAACTTGTTAAAACGCAGGTGGAAGCTATTAAAGGCATTAAAATTGATAAAGTTACCGTTTGGGAAAACGGTGGTAGCAAAGAGGGTGGAACCTCAACAGCAAACTTCATGAAAGGTATGATGGGATCATTACCGCCATTGGATGATTTGTTTAAAATGGCTGGAATGGAATTACCGGATTATTTAAAAGGCAAAACAGCTGATGAGAAAAAATCAGCGATGATTGAGGATGTTAAGCCTGTTAAAGAAAAAAAGACAAAAAAAGAAGATAATACCGAAGAATCGTAATGGTATTGAATCAATAAAAAGAAAAAGCATCTCAAAACGAGATGCTTTTTCTTTTTATAAAACATCAACTCTTTTTTCCACTCTCCTGCAAGTCGACTCCGGCGGGTCGATTCCACAACCATCTCAATTACATACAACAATTATTTATGCCGACCATTGTTTCGCGGAACACATCATATTTCGAAAAAGATGGCGGAATTCAAATTGATCAATTTACGACCCAAAACTAATGCGAGTGATAACGCCCAAAAACCTCTGAGATCTTCGCAACAGCGCTCCTTTCGGGTGTCACTCAACCTGAGGTAATCGCCGTGTCGTAACGACCGCTCATATCCCAAGGCTTATTTATTGCCTGCTTATCGATTAATCACACCTCTGCAATTCTCAATTATCAGCTATCGGAAGTGTAAACTTAAAATTGCTGCCGATACCTAAGTCACTTTCTACCCAAATCGTTCCATTATGTTTCTCCACAAAAGCTTTACAAAGGACTAATCCTAATCCTGTTCCTTTTTCCTTTTTTGTACCAACTGTGGTATACAACTGGGTTATATCAAATAATTTATTCATGACTTCATTATTCATTCCAATCCCATTATCAGAAACTGTAATCAAGACTATTGCATCATTTATTTCGGCATTTATATTTATTACCCCTCCGCTTTCTGTAAATTTAATGGCATTGGATACAAGGTTTCGTAAAACAGTACTAATCATAGCCTTGTCTGCATAGATAGAAATATCATCTTCCACAAAATGGTTCAGTTCAATCTCTTTAAAAATACTGTTGGTTTTAAGCAATTCAATCGTTTCACTACAAATTAATGAAAGTTGCAATTTTTGAGGCAAAAATGGCACTTTACCAGCTTGCATTCTGGCCCAGTTTAACAAGCTTTCCAATAAATTATAAACTTGATTTGCCGAATTATTGATTATTTTAATTTGTGATTCTGTTTCATTAATATCGTTTGAACGTATATTATGTTCCAATAATTGCAAAAAGCCAAGTATTGAATTAAAAGGACTTTTTAAATCGTGGGCAAGAACTGTAATGAAAAGGTCTTTGTCTTTATTCAGTTTAAGCAACTTAGAGTTCTGGTCTGAAACGATATCCTGATATCTTTTATTCTCAAAAATTGCTGGTCGTATTATTTTTAAAATGAATAAGGCCAAAACTACTATTAGCAGCATTTTCGAAAGGGCTAAATAAAACAAAAACTTATTTATTTCGGTTTTATTCTCCTTTTCGTATCGTTGTACAATTTCGTTCATATTATGTAAGAAACCGGACTCCACATCAAGGATCTTATTTAGATAATCCGCATTCTTTCTGTTTTGAATCAAATTCTTTGCGTTGTCACAAATGACTTCAAAATCAGGTTGCAATTCAATTAAAGAATTCAATATAATTGGAGAATTGGTATTGGTAAGTAATACTTCATTATTTGTTTCAAACAGATGTAAATCTGCTTCCAAAACATTTACATATTCCAAGTCCTTTGTACTATCAGTACTATTCAGGTATAACAAACTTGTCTTTGATATTTTTTGACTGAGATAACGTTGTTTGCCAGCTGTATTGATAAAAAAACCATCATTTTTATTTTCTCTAACTAATAAAATAAGTAGTAGCATTGTACAAACTATTGCAAATGTCATTATTATTAACAGCCAATTGGCCAATTTCAATAATTTGTATTTTCGAGGCTTCATTAAATTCTATGTATAATTGATACTAAAAAATTAGAGGTTACGATCAACCCGTGTTTTATAATTTACATTAGCATACGAAGCAAATACTCCAAAACCTTTCATATACCTGCATAACAAACACTTTACGAAATCACTTACAACACCCTCATACAGGTATTTTACCGTATAAGCATAATTCGCCATATTGATTGAATGAAATAAGGCGCGCCCCCTCTCCACAACATCGTCTCAACATTCACACTGCCATCCGCAATGTTAGAAGCAGTCATCTAAAATACTGAAAATTAACAGTTATCAAAATGAATAAATAAAATGAATGAATTTTTTAATGACACTCCGATTGTTATTAAAAGTCAGTTCGTAATCACCCTGATACCAGGTCAAACAATAGCTCACAACGCCAACCAATACGCGGCGTAGCCTGTATCGCGCCTGCAGCAGGCGATGCGCCAGAACCCCATATTCCCGTCTGGTGATAATTTGGCCGAATAATCAACCGTTGGATATCGAGCAGATGTTTATCATTCTCATTAAAAAAAAATCAAAATCTCTTATATTTAGCCTCATGAAAACATACACATTTGCTATAGCTGGTTGTGGAAAATTAGCACATATAATCGTAGGAGCCTTGTTAAAAGACTTACTACCACAATTTAAATTAATTGCAAGCCACTCGAGAACATTTGAAAAAGCACAAGAAATTGCTGATATTATTGAAACATCAACGTTAGAGTATTCGTGCAAAGCCTGTGCTACTTTTGAGGAACTCCTGGAGCTAAAGCCCGATTATATTGTTGAAACAGCTTCGCCGTCTGCTTTTAAAGAATGGGCTTTACCTGCCTTAAAAAACGGGTCATCCATCGTGACATTATCCATAGGTGCACTTGCCGATGCCGATTTTTATAAAACGGTACAACAAACAGCTCTGGAAAACAACACCCGTGTTCACCTGGCTTCCGGTGCCATTGGTGGATTTGATGTATTGAGAACGGTTTCTTTAATGGAAGAAAACACCGTTACTTTTACAACTCAGAAAGGTCCGGATTCATTAAAAAACACGGATGTTTACGACGACAGCTTACAAAATGAAACGCGTGAAGTCTTTAAAGGAAATGCCAAAGAAGCCATTGCGCTTTTCCCGACACGGGTTAATGTAGCGGTTGCAGCCTCACTAGCCTCTGTCGGCCCTGAAAAGATACAAGTTTCGATAAATTCTGTTCCTGGCTTTGTGGGAGACGATCACCGCATAGAAATAAAAAGTGATCAAATCCATGCGGTGGTTGATGTCTATAGTAAAACGGCTCAAATCGCCGGGTGGAGTGTTGTAAATACCCTAAGAAATATTGTATCGCCTATTGCTTTTTAGTATAGGCGATTATATTTTCTAATACTTTCTCGCTTAAACGTTTAAAGGCTTGTTCTGTGCGTCCGGTAGATGTTTGCAAGCAAGTGATGTTTGGGTATTTTAACAAGCGTTCATCACCTAATGCCCCTAAGGTATCACAATACACAGCATTATCATTTTGCAGCCATTTTTCAAAAGGTTCTGCATCCCAGGCTGGAGAAAGCCCTGTGTTAAATAAAATTTTACGGTTCCCTAAATGTTTGAATTCAGCCTCGTGTAAAAGGACTGTATTCTTATTTAAGCAGGTAATTATAAGTTCATTTTCTGAAAGCAACTGATTTAAAGGTAAAAATTTATATCCTTTTGCTTTGGCAGCTTCTTTTTCGCTTCGTGCAAAATAACTAATCTCAGCACCAAAAAACTTAAGAGCATCAGCAATCATACCTCCTGATTTCCCCAGACCTACAATTCCGGCTTTAAGTCCGGTAATTTCACGCGGCACACCACTCCATGGTTTTCTTAAACTACCATCAGATTTATGACCAATACCGTGCAGGCAACGAACTAACTCACTAATAACGTATTCCACAACACCTTCATCGCCATAATCGCGAACTCCTTTCACAGTTATACCTCTGGAATTTGCATATAATATATCTACGTTAGCACTTTCGGGTGTGTACAACGAGCAGCACATGCCAATATATTTTACATTCGGACATTGTTCTAAAATATCCCGCCCCAAATTGCTTCGGTAACTGAGCAATACGGCATCTGCATCGCCGATACGTTTGGCAATTTCTTCTGCACTGGAAGGCTGGTCTTCATGTAAAATAAGCGTTTCCGCAAAAGATTCTAATTTTTTATTTGCCGATGGTATTAATTCCAAAGGTTCTATTCCAACAAGTTTCTTAAACATAACCTATTTTTATAATTAACTGTATTTGCAAATTTGCATTTTGTCCACAAAAAAAAGAAAAACTGCTAAAAAAAACAGCAATTCTCAGCTATAGAGTACAATATTTACCGTCAACATCAATTTAAATTTACTGATTTTAAAGGTATTCAATCCAAAGTGGAGAAATAAACCGGCTTTGGTCTGAATCGACAATTTCAGGCTTCCCGTTTTTCTGAATACTATTACTCAGACACCAGAACAAAAAGACCCGGCTTCACAAGGGGGAACCAAACACCCTTTTTCAGCTCAGACTCCTTAAGACAGAGGGCTCATACAGACAGCCATATACAATAAAAAATTTAACGGATCCCAAACCCCTTAATTCATTCAAAATCAACACAGCACTAAATAATAAGGAACTATTTGAACGCTAACTCAACACACGTCACTTTCGTGGCCAAAGACTACCGGGACCGGGCACAAAAGAAACCGGTATCACTTAAAGGTGAAGAGTTTCTGCATCGATTCTGCCTGCATGTCATGCCGGATGGTTACGTACGCATCCGTCGATTCGGCATTTATCACCATTCCACAAAGCGCCATCTGAATTTGCAATTTGTGCCGGATGAGAAGCCTGACATTGCCCAGTTGATGGCACCCAAAAAGGAAGAAACAGCTTCAGAACGCATTTTAAGGTTAACCGGGCTTGACGTGACCAAATGTCCTCATTGCAAAAAGGGACCTCTGATTGTCATTAGAACTTTACCCGGGATTCGGTCACCCGCAGGACATCTGCCTTCTATGCTTTTTGCAAAGTTGCTATAACCAACAAAACACCTCCCTTAAAAACTTCATGAACATGAGGTTAGGTGTTAGGTGTTGTATTGTCTAAAGGGTAGGTTTTAAGCCAAAAAGAGACTGGTTTTTAACTTTTGAGTTGCAAAATGCTCTTTTTTTTAACACAAAGAGTTTAAAGCAACACAATGAAAGCATGGGCATTCTTCTCAAAAACATAAAAAAACGACAGTAGGTCCATAGTATTTTGTTGTAGTTCTACCGGGATGTCGTTCAACCTGGAGTAATCGCCGGGTCGTGCCGACCGCTCAGACTCCTATATATGCCTTGGGCTTTATAATTCTTTCATTTTTACGGGATTTTGTCTACAATCAAAAACTGCTGAAATTTTAGCATAGTTATCTTCAATCCAATAAATTATCTTATAGTTCCCTTCTACCAAATATCGATATTCATTTTTCCTTTCGGTGAGAAGTTCTTCTTTTTGTCCGATAGTTGGATTTTTTTTCAAAGTCAAAGTTTTGTCAACTATTTTTCCAACAATCTTTTTGGCAGTTTTAATGGAAACTTTTGATTTATAATAATCAAAAATATCCTCAAGCTGGTATTTTGCGGTATCAGTCCAAAAAATTCTTAAGTCCATGAATTAATTTCATTTCTAAGTTGAGAAGCAGAAGTCATTCTTCCATTTTTTGAATCCTCTTCAGCATTATCAATTATTGTGTTTAGTTGTTCAATTGTCATTGATGACAACTCTAATTCATAAATTTTCATTTTCTCTAAACGTAATAATTTCTCAAACTTGTCAATGAGTCCTTCATTCCTAAGTCTTAAGAACTCTTGTACAAAATGTATTTTTCTTGCTTGAATATCCATATTTATGTTTTTGAAACAAAGATACAAAAAATGATTTGGGATGTTCAACTGCTCTTTTTTCGCCTTAGCCTCAATCGGGATAGAATAGCGGATTACTCCACCTATCCCCCCGCAGATCCGGACGTACAGATTTCCCGTATCCGGCTCCTCTGTTAATTTCCCTTGTCAATCCATACTCTGCGGATATTGGGGGCATGGTAGGCTCCACTCTTTAGCCTCGCATGTAGATTTTCTATGCGCAGAATTAAGTCCAGTTCGTATTCATGTACGTTAACTTCATCTATTCCACTTGCTGCATTTTTCCTTAGTTTTCGGAAACTTGTTAGCAAATATTCTTCCGTTAGATGATGGGCTAACGATGTAAATTCTTCTGCTGGGCTTTCCTGCGCCTTGCGCTTTATACAACTAAATTTTGTTTGCCTGTTGGCGATTTCTCTGAGTAAATCCATGCTCTCTGTTTAGTCGAACCATATTAACTGACAATCCCCCTTCCCTCCTTCGGGTCGCTCAGATGGTACTTCCCCGAATTCACTGATACTATGAGGCTGCTCTGACTTCTGTTCGCCTTCTCTTTGACTCCGGTTGTCCCTCGTCGCAGATACCTGTTACATCTTGCCATTTTCTTTGCGCTTGGTAATGTTGACAAGAGGACATTACCTGCCTGGTGTTTCTTATTGACGGTATGTTTCTTTTTTCGGCCATAAAATCCCCATTGCTAATCCATAAAATGCCATCCAATGTCCTGAAAATCCACGAATTTCGTTAGCTCTCATTCTATTGTATTCTGTTTCTGTCAATTCTCTAATAATCGAACCGTGGTTATGAATCACAAATTTACCGTCCATTATATCAGGTACTCCACCTTCTCCAGCTTGCATAAACAAAAAGAAATTAATCATAGCGTAAAAGAAAAACACAACCGATATAATCATCACAGGTTTTGGAGTATCCTTAAAAATTGAACCGAAAAACTTGAAAGGATTTGCCATTGTTCCAAAACTTGGTTGTTTCAAGTCAGGATTTTTCTTTAATTCTAAAATCGCAGGTAGCCAAACAACAAATATTCCTACATGTAATCCCCAAATGTAAGGGATTTTATCTCCGATATAAATTTCTGATAATGAAATTACATGAACAATTAATCCAAGTGTAAAACCAATTCCAGCAATAATGCAAAGAGTCTTTTTCATATTTTTATAATAGTAATTAGTTCGGTAATCTGTTTGTATATCCTGCAATTTTTAATTCTCCATTTTCCAGTTGAAAAGTAATCTGTTCCATCATATTTTTGTCTTTCTCAAAAGTCAAGTTTATAACATAAAAATCCTTTTCCTCATAATTCGGCATATTTTTATAGTACTGTTTACTATGATATACTCTGTCTCCGCCAATTGTTTTAATTTTTTCTCTATCAGTAATAGTTGCAAAAAAATCCTCCTTAGATGTCATATTTTGCATTATCGAATCTGAATTACTCCAAAATTTATCAAACTCTCCATTGTCAAGTTGCTCAAGACTTTGTTCAGTAAGTTTTACTGCCTTATCAAAAATTTCCTTGTCTTGAACTTGTCGTTCTACCTGTTCATTTACTGTTTTTTCGAAGAAATCAGTAATATTGTCTTTTTTCGACAATGCCTCATTACTTAATATTAATCTAAACGACACCTGCTTATCACTCTCACGAATGAAATACTGCCAAGTAATATTTTTTAAATCAGTCTGGGTAAAGTCTGGAAACTCTTGTTGTAAAAAAACTGGGAACATGTAATTTAAAATATCAACACCAAGTCTTTCATTTTCTTCCTGTGTATCGAATTGGTCAAGTGTTTTAAGAATGATAATCTCTTTTTTGTTAACGGAACAACTTGTGATTATAAATCCGATTAATAAAATTGCTGTTAGTCTTTTCATATTTATTGTCTTGTTTTCTAATCAATTTTAATTGTGCAGTATGGTCTTTTACAATGAACGCCAACGGTGGCAATATGGCATGAAGCGGATTGCGAGCGTTTCACTATCAAACCGAGATGAAGCTGAAACGGGCTAAACCCGCTACAATTAAACACTTCACCGCTTTTTGCTATATTGCGTGTTAGCGGGTCGTGGTTTATTTTATCTGTATTATCAATCATTTATATCTCTGCAATATACAATCGTACTATCTATTGAAGTCCATAAAGTCTGAATATTCCTACTATTATTTGTCGAGTATTCAAATACTAATATCGTGTCACCAATCGATTTTGGATTAAACCAATCAATACTCTCTCCATATGGAATATCTCCACTCCAATCCATTGTCGAAATTTTTTCATCTCTGTAGTCATGCTGAGACAAAATCCTTTTTAATTCAATCGGACAAGTCTCAAAATGTAACCAAATTGCGTAGTCAATCACAGGAAATTCTTGGTCTTGTTTGTTTATTACTTTTACGCAATCATCAGTCGGTTCTCCAAATAGTGCAATATAAATCTCTTTACCCGTCCGGGGTTTTAAAGTCTCTTTTACTTTATTAATCGATTTTTTAGTAATTGTCAATCCTGTCCAGCCACCAAATCCGATGAAAATGATAAAAATAAATATCGAGGTAATAATCAAACTTTTTCTTTTTTTAATCAATCCAATTATCAGTGAAATCAGAAATCCACTAAAAAGAAGGATTGTTAAAATTATCAGAAGTATTATCGTTTTCATTTTGCCTTAATATCTTTTTTATAATCAGGTTGTTTGCTTGTTGCAGTGTCGTCCTACCATGCCCGCTAACGGTGGCAATATGGCATGAAGCGGATTGCGAGCGTTTCACTATCAAACCGAGATGAAGCTGAAACGGGCTAAACCCGCTACAATTAAACACTTCACCGCTTTTTGCTATATTGCGTGTTAGCGGGTCGTGGTTTATTTTATCTGTATTATCAATCATTTATATCTCTGCAATATACAATCGTACTATCTATTGAAGTCCATAAAGTCTGAATATTCCTACTATTATTTGTCGAGTATTCAAATACTAATATCGTGTCACCAATCGATTTTGGATTAAACCAATCAATACTCTCTCCATATGGAATATCTCCACTCCAATCCATTGTCGAAATTTTTTCATCTCTGTAGTCATGCTGAGACAAAATCCTTTTTAATTCAATCGGACAAGTCTCAAAATGTAACCAAATTGCGTAGTCAATCACAGGAAATTCTTGGTCTTGTTTGTTTATTACTTTTACGCAATCATCAGTCGGTTCTCCAAATAGTGCAATATAAATCTCTTTACCCGTCCGGGGTTTTAAAGTCTCTTTTACTTTATTAATCGATTTTTTAGTAATTGTCAATCCTGTCCAGCCACCAAATCCGATGAAAATGATAAAAATAAATATCGAGGTAATAATCAAACTTTTTCTTTTTTTAATCAATCCAATTATCAGTGAAATCAGAAATCCACTAAAAAGAAGGATTGTTAAAATTATCAGAAGTATTATCGTTTTCATTTTGCCTTAATATCTTTTTTATAATCAGGTTGTTTGCTTGTTGCAGTGTCGTCCTACCATGCCCGCTAACGCCCCCATATCATTATTACTATTTATAGCACATTAAGCGTAATTCTATATATATATTGAATAAAACAAGTCGCTTCCCCACCCTCACCACAACAGCGTCTTAAAACAAACACAACCTTCCGGGAATTTGAAAACGATCATCTAAATTACTGAAAATAAACAATTGGCAAAATGAATAACAAAAAATAAATTTTGTCCATTTAATAATGAAAGTCGAATACGCTGGGAAAAAAAAGAAGATGCTAAGCTGATTCATCAACACCAGTAACAGACTTATCATGTATCGGACAATGACATTTCCCGTAAACAGCTATTACTTCGGCACCGATACAAAGAGACCAGGTTTCACAAGGGGGGACCAAACACCCTTTTTCAGCTCATACACCTTGAGACAGTGGTCTCATACACCTTGAGACAGTAGTCTCATACACCTTGAGACAGTAGTCTCATACACCTTGAGACAATGGGATCGGACACCTTGAGTAAATGGGATCGGACACCTTGAGTAAATGGGATCGGACACCTTGAGTAAATGGGATCAGACACCCTAAGTAAATGGGATCAGACACCCTAAGTAAATGGGATCGGACACCCTCAGTAAATGGGATCGGACACCCTCAGTAAATGGGATCGGACACCCTCAGTAAATGGGATCAGACACCCTAAGTAAATGGGATCGGACACCCTAAGTAAATGGGATCAGACACCCTGAGTAAATGGGATCAGACACCTTGAGACAGAGGTCTCATAAAGACAGCCATAGGCAGTAGAAACAAAAGCACGTTTAAGAATTCAAATTTTTCTAAAAATCAACACATAGTATTAGCAAAGAAACCAGATGCTTGATAAGAAAAATTCAAACCCAAAGCTTGCGCAGCTCGAAAAATGTCTATTCACTGGTGTAAATGACCATTTTGAGAGCAAACGCAACGCATAATTTGGACTATAGAGACAAACATGATTATATATCTGACGCCATGGTAAACACTTTCTGAAAATCGGCTAATGAATAATTTGAAGCAACATCTCTTCCTTGCTCAGCTTACCTCCTGCCAATTCAATGGCTGTTTCAATCACAGCCAGATGAGAATAAGCCTGTGGAAAATTACCCATCAGTCTTTTAGTTTCAAAATCCAAATCCTCACTAAAAAGTCCCAAATGATTGGAATAACTTAACAAATCATCAAATTTTTTAATGGCCTCTTCTTTCCGGCCAATTTTATATAAACTCTTAATCAACCAAAAAGAGCAGATGGTAAAAGCCGACGAAGGGGTGCCAAAATCATCTTTATTTCGATAACGAAACATCAGTCCTTTGTACTCTAATTCCTTTTGAATAGCCAGCACCGTACTCTGATATTTAGGGTCGTCCGCCGAAATAAAGTCATACGTCTCCATCAACAACACCGAAGCATCCAAATCCTCGCTATGATAAGCCTGCGTAAACGATTGCTTAGCCTCCGACCAGGCATTGAGGTATATATCGGCTTTAATTTTATCACGCAGCTTAACCCATTCGGCCACCTGCGAATGCTGCTGTAACAGCTCCCCAACTTTAATGCCGCGGTCAACCGCAGCCCAGCACAGCACCTTGCTAAAAGTGAAATGTTTGTTGTTCTCGCGGATTTCCCAAATACCTTTATCAGGTCGTTTCCAGTTACGCTGCACCGCACGTATAATATTCCGGGTTATGGTCCACAACTCTTCACTATGCTCCAATGAAACCGAGAACAAACTGAAATGCTGATAAATCACATCCATCAAAATACCATAAATATCGTGTTGCTTCTGCTTGTAAGCTGCATTACCGATGCGTACCGGCGAACTATTGCAGTAACCGCTCAAATGCCCCAACTCCGTTTCAGTCAACCGCTTTTCGCCGTTAATGCCATACATAATTTGTATTTTCTCATCCTTCTCGGGCAGCAAATCGGTGATAAACCTCAGATATCGGTGAGCCAGACTGTAATGATCCAGATCTGTCATTATTTTAATCACCATTGAAGAATCGCGAATCCAACAAAAACGGTAATCCCAGTTACGCACCTCACCAATGGTTTCGGGCAACGAGGTCGTCAGTGCCGCCAAAATAGCACCCGACTTATCGTAGCTTAACAACTTTAAAGTCAACGAACTCCTGATAATCACATCATTATACTTCGAAAACCGGGTGGTCCGGTCAGACCATGTCAACCAATAGGCTTTGGTTCGCGCCAGTTTCATATACGAACGCTCAACGGTCTGTTTCAACAACTTCTGATTGTAGCTAATCAACAAAAACTCATCCCTGGTTATCGTGATGGATTGTTGGCATGCCACATCCGAAATTTTCATACTCGAATAGAGATACATCGAATCATAATCGCCTTTGGCTGTTGTCGCTTTCACAAAACTCGGGAAAATCTCAATTTTCGTATCGTGCAAAGCATATTCCAAACGCGGGTCGTATTTAAACTGAATCACCGGCGCACCCGATACATATTTAATATAGCGAATCATGTCGGGCGGCGTATAATACTGCCCGCCGTCAAGTTTATAACGAGGCATAAAATCGTGCAGTTCAAACACGCCTTCGAGGCTTTCAAAACGGGTAACCAAAATATTTGTATGACCGTCGTATCTCTGTGTTATATGCAATTCGTTTTCAACAAAAATTTCGAAACTTCCGCCTTTGTCAACATCTAACAGCTTTCCAAAAACCGATCCCGAATCAAACTTGGGCAAACACAACCATTCCAGACTTCCTTTGTTAGATATCAAAGCGCCACTGCGACAATTTCCTATAACGCCGTAGTCGAGATTCCTCTCACATTGTTTCTTCATATTTAATTGGAAATTATTATGATTTAGATTTGTAAAATAGGGAAAAATACGTTAATTATGAAAAACTAAAAATGACTGAACGCAAATTACCAAAGCGCTAAAACAATGAATATTTGCGAACATTCACACTTTCAAACAAATAAATAACCCAAGCATTGATCTAAAGTTTATATTATTTATGAAAAAACTACATATTGTCTCAAACCGACTCCCATTTAGCATCGATTTTAATGATAACGACCCCGTACTAACACCCAGTGTTGGCGGTTTAGCCACCGGCATGAATTCAGTTTATAAAGATTTTAACGGTTCATGGATTGGCTGGTCGGGTATAGCCTCTGATACCATTGAGGAAAGCAAACTGAAAACAATCGATACCATGTTGCAGAAAGAAGGCTGTGTCCCGGTTCATCTTTCGGCCACCGAAATTGAAGAATTTTACGAAGGATTTTGTAACAATACCATCTGGCCCCTCTTTCACTATTTTGCCCAATATGTTGATTTTCACCCCGAATACTGGGAATCATACGTTGCCGTCAACCAAATATTTGCCGACAAAATACTGGAGATTGTTGAAGATGACGACTACCTTTGGGTGCACGATTATCAACTCATGCTGGTGCCACAAATGGTAAAAAGCAAAAGACCCGATATCACCATCGGCTTTTTCCTGCACATACCGTTTCCTTCCTACGAAATATTCCGGATTCTGCCCTGGCGTAAACAACTGTTGAATGGTCTGTTAGGAGCCGACCTCATTGGTTTTCACACCTACGATTACGAACGTCACTTCTTGAGTAGCGTACGTCGCTTGTTTGGCTATGAAATTGATTTTAACGAAATTCACATCAACGAACGAATCCTTTTGGCCGATGCCTTCCCAATGGGCATCGATTACAAAAAATTTGCAGACGAAACACGACGTATTCACAACACGCCGGTCAAAGACCGCTCTGAAATTCATCTGGAACTGGAAAAATATTTCCTGATGGATCCCGAACGAAAACTCATTTTATCCATCGACCGGCTGGATTATTCCAAAGGTATCCCCAACAGACTGAGGGCTTTCGAGCGCTTTTTGGAAAGCAACCCCGAATACCTCGGCAAGGTAACGCTTATCATGCTGGCCGTACCTTCACGTAATAACGTCATTCACTACCAACGACTAAAAAGACAGGTTGAAGAACTGGTGGGAAGCATCAATGGTCTGTACGGAAATATCAACTACACGCCTGTCTGGTATTTCTATCGTTCCATGCCCTTTCAAAATCTGGTAGAACTATACAGCATGTGCGACGTGGCATTGATCACGCCCGTGCGCGATGGCATGAACCTCGTTGCCAAAGAGTATGTCGCCTCACGAATTCATCAGAATGGCGTCATCATTCTTAGCGAAATGGCCGGAGTTGTTAAAGAAATGGGGGAAGCCATCGTGATTAATCCCAACGACGAGAAAGAAGTTGAAGAAGCCATTTTGCAGGCACTCGAGATGGAACCCGAAGAACAAAAAACCCGAATGATATCCATACAGGAACGATTGCAACGATACAACGTCTTTAAATGGGCCCGCGACTTTGTTGATATGTTGCAACGCGTTAACCGGATGCAAAAAGATTTTCTGGCCAAGAAAATTACGCCTCAACTCAGCAATGATATTATTGCCCGGTACAAAAAGACAACCAACAGGGCCATATTCCTCGATTACGACGGCACTCTCATGGGCTTTAAAAACAACCCTCAGGAAGTACAGCCCGACGCTGAACTGAACCAAATTATTGACGACCTGACTGCAAACCCACACAACAGCATCACTATTATCAGTGGTCGTGACAAAGAAACTCTGGGACGCTGGTTTGAAGGTAAGAATGTTAATTTAATCTGCGAACATGGCGTATGGCTGCGCAGGGCTAAAGGCGAATGGCAAATGCTGACCAACACTTCCAACTCATGGATGCCAATGATCAGACCCATCCTCGAAAGTTATGTTGACCGTACACCCGGCACCTTCATCGAAGAAAAAAACTATTCGCTGGTATGGCATTTCCGACGCGCCGAAGCTGAGCTGGGCGAACTAAGAGCCAAAGAGCTTCGAAACGAACTAACCGAAATGATCGCCAACCATAACCTCGAAATTATGGAAGGCAACAAAGTCATTGAAGTCAAAACAGGCGGCATTGATAAAGGCTCTGCTGCCAATAATTTCCTGAAAAATATGACTCCCGATTTCATCATGGCCATTGGAGACGACTGGACCGACGAATACCTCTTTTCAGCGTTGCCCGAAAGTGCCGTTACCGTTAAGGTGGGCATTAAACACACCAATGCCATCTATAAAGTGGAAACAGTGGAAGCCGTCAGGAAATTCCTCAGAAACATTGCAAACGCATAAAAAGTAACTTAATAATTAAAAAAGATGCCAACACAACAGTTCAACAATTTCCAGCTGCCTCCGGGTCTGCAAACCATTTTGAAAAACATAAAAAGCATTCTGCTGGCCATTCTATTATTTGCCGTGGTCTGGAGTGGTTTTTTTCAAGTGGAACCTGAAGAAGCAGGTGTTATTACCCGCTTTGGACAATTCACCCGACTGGTTGAACCCGGTTTAAATTTCAAAATCCCATTTTTGGAATCAGTCACCAAAGTCGCTGTTGAAAGACAACAAAAACAAGAATTCGGCTTCCGAACCACTTCAAGTTCAACCCGGTCGGATTACAGCAAAGAAAATACCGCCGACGAATCGCTCATGCTTACAGGCGACCTCAACCTGGCCGATGTGGAATGGGTGGTTCAGTACCGTATTGAAGACCCCTACAAATATCTGTTTATGGTACGTGATCCGGAAAGTACCCTGCGCGACATCTCCGAATCGGCCATGCGCCAGGTCGTTGGTGATCGTACGGTAAATGAAGTCCTAACAGTAGGTAGGACTGAAATAGCCCAAACAGTGAAAGAGCTGGTTCAAAGTATTTGTAACGACTACTCTCTGGGCATTGGAATTGAGCAAGTGGTATTACAGGACGTAAACCCGCCCGATCAGGTGAAAGCCGCCTTCAATGCTGTAAACCAGGCCCAACAGGAAAAAGAAACCCTTATCAACCAGGCCAAATCGGAATACAACAAAGTCATTCCACGGGCACATGGTCAGGCACAGGAAACCATCCAAAAAGCCGAAGGTTACGCCACTGCACGTATCAACACCGCAATGGGTGAAGCCGCACGATTCAATATGCTTTACAATGAATATATTAAAGCGCCGGATGTTACCAAACGCCGTATTTACATGGAAACAATGCAAAAAGTGCTGCCCAAACTGGGAAACAAAATCATTACCGATCAGGAAGGCAACAATGTTTTGCCACTTTTACAAATGCAAATGAACACCAAACAAGCGGCCCAATAATATAAAAGCTACAATACCATGACTAAAAAATTAATCATCGTTATACTCTCTTCAATTGTCGCACTAATTCTGATTTTCGAAAGTGCCTATATTGTCAAAGAGACCGAACAGGTTGTCATCACCCAATTTGGGAAACCTGTGGGACAAGCCATTACCACATCTGGTTTAAAATTCAAAACGCCATTTATTCAAAAAACCAACTATTTTGAAAAGCGATTTCTGGCATGGGATGGCGATCCAAACCAAATCCCGACCAAGGATAAAAAATATATCTTTGTAGATACTTATGCCCGTTGGGAAATTATCGATCCCCTTAAATTTTTTATCCGTTTAACCAATGAAAGAGGCGCCATCTCCCGACTGGCAGACATTCTGGACGGCGAAACGCGTGATTTTGTAGCAGGACATAACCTCGAAGAAGTGGTGCGGACCACCAATCGAACGCCACAATCTTCAGGCGTGATAGGTGAAATGATAGGCGACACGCTTTTATCCATCGAAATTGGCCGCGAAAAAATCCAACAAATGATACTGGAAGCAGCTAACAAGGAAACAACCGACCTGGGCATACAGGTGCTTGACTTCAAAATTAAGCGCATCAATTACGTACCCGAAGTACAGGAACAAGTTTATAACCGAATGATAAGCGAACGGACACGTATTGCCGAGAAATTTCGCTCCGAAGGAATGGGTGAAGCCTCTGTAACCAACGGTCAAAAAGAACGTGACCTGCAAACCATTCAGTCTGAAGCCTTTCGCCAGTCCGAAGAAATTATGGGTAAAGCAGATGCTAAGGCTGCCGAAATATACGCGGCCGCCTACAACCGATCAGCAATGTCGCGCGAGTTATATGCTTTTCTGAAATCAATGGAAACCTTTGAAAAAACATTCGACGAAAACACGCAGGTTATTCTATCAACCAAAAGCGAGCTGTTTAAGTATCTGAAAAATATGAAATAGCCGAAGAAAACTGCAATAACAACAATTTACTGACACCACTTAATTCGACTTACGAATTGTGGACAACCATTTGCCGGACAGAAGATGATATACAAACGCTTCGTCCGGCAATCAGGTAAATGCCAAAGCCTCAAAAATGAAATCTCTTAATCCGTCGCCAAAATTTTAGAGCAATCACTAAATTGTAAAGGCACAAACCCCAACTCAACCAATAATAGTGCAGCAACCACCTTACTACATTCATATTTCAATGAACCCCTGCCAATAAAAATACATTGAAGAAATATGCGTTGTGTCAAAAAAGCATAAAAACATGAATTTAATCTGGAATTGGCTAAACAAAACTACTGTTTAATTCCTTTTTGAGTATATTTGTAACATTTTGAAGATATATAAACCATTTAGCTTTAATTTTAAAGTTGGTTTAAAAGAAGTATTAAAGATTTTTAAGAACATAATCTAAAAGAGAGATATATCATGCAAATCGAAGGACTCCCTAAAGCTTTTTTAAGAAAAGAGGCACGTGAATACATCGACCTTTACCGGTCGTTGGGGGAACGGGCAGAGGTTTTTCTACCCAACTTTGTCTTCGACAATCTCAAGTCATTTGTACGACTATGTCATGAGGAGCCTAACGATCCGGCTCGTCAGCAGGCTGAGATCCAGAAGTATTTGTTAAAATTCCAGGAAGAGATACCCGGCTACACCGACGTATCACTAATGCTGTATCCTCACGAGGATTCAAAAGCATTTGTTTACACCTCACTTAAGACAAAATTCAGCCAAAAACTAGGCTATTTTGCTGACAATGACATTGTTGATAAAATAGAGAAAGAGTGGATCCACAACATACGTGCCGGTCACGACTTTTCAGTCGGTACGCCTCCGGTTACCGAAGAAACCATTTCTTTTCTGGCCCGGATTTTAATTGGTAATCCACCCAAAGAATTACGCCGTTTTCGTGATGTGATTGGCGTTATTGGTGACATCGATGAGGCCCACTGGAACTACCTGATGGACACGCTCGACCAGATGATTAACCAGAGCACCCACTACACCACTAAAGCCGAAAAAAATAATTTCCTGCACCGCACCGAATGGGCTGTTAACTTCAAAGGGCTTAACGGCTTCATACGCACCGTGGTTTCGGGTAACTCCGACATGGCAGTTGAGCTCATTAAAGGAGAAGTATTAGGCGAAGGCTGCGTTAAAGTTGTAGAAAATATCAAGGGCGAAGAACTCTTTCAAATGATGGAAGACGACGCCTCCAGCGTATTTGTGGTGAAGGTGAAACACATGCGCAAAAATATGTTTGCCGGAACCAAATGGTTCCCTCTCCTGTCGCGTATCGTAGTGGTCGACGACTCTTCCGAATCGGTATCGTCAAACACCAGTCTGGTTTTTAGCTTCCACAATGGGCTCATTAACACCCTCAATAAAGTTCACACCAAAAAACTGGGCTCACCGGCCAATACACAGCTCAACCTCAGACTGATTCTTGAAAATGTAAACCGCAAGAATCTGAAGGAATTTAAAGACCTGATTGATAAAAAAATAAATGATTACAATCAGGAACTGGACGAGCTGAAACAGGAACAACTGGGCGAAACCTCCGATGCAGTTAAAAATCTCAACCTCTATAAATTTGATGCGTTTTCCCGCCAGATATTGATTGACCGATACTCTTTGGCACGGTTACGCGATTTTATTCAATTCATTGAAAATACGGCCGACGACAAAAAACGTAAAGCGCAAAACAATGAACTGATAGAAGATTTTGAAACTAAAATACGTAAATATTTCTACAGCAGCACCCCTGCTGTTCGAATTGCAACCATACTCGAAGGCGGTGGCCGTAACCAGATACGCACCTATGGCGAATATCTGCAAAGCCGACCGCTGAAGTCTCTGGATGAAACGATACTGAAAAGATGTAAAGTCATCCTCAACTTCATCCCCGACAATTACAAAAGAACATTACACAATCACTTTCACAAAAATTTTGGCGTCAACCTCTTTCTCGAGCGCTACCAGAAATTCATCACCAAGGTTGATAACGAAGCCGATAACAAAGGACGTTTTAAGAACATCCTCATTGACCTGGGCGTTTACAAAGATTTTGAACAGCTGAACGATGACGATAAAAAAATCATCAAAAGCTTCGTCAGTGATTTGGGAAATCTGGACAAGACATCCATTTCCGACGATGTTCAAATGATTATTCGTGATTTGTTGTTCAACAAAGATGAACAGCCAAAGCCCTATATCATCTACAACAAAATTCTGGCATGGGAATATACCGACCTGTTCTCTGAGGAACGTTTCAACATCAATCCGTTCGATATTGAAATTGAAAACCTCGACGATCAGCGCATCGACTATGAACGTATTCATGCCAAGCTGGGACGCATCAAAAGCACCTTGCAACTGTTCGATCCTTCGGGCAATTTGTGGGACCGCTTCTGCGAAAATGTCACCATTATTATCAACGACCCCAGTAATCCGACAGGTTACTCAGATTTCAACCGTGAAAACCTCATCGAATTTCTCAAATTCGTCAACAACAGTAAAATAACTCTGTTACTCGACGAAGCCTATACCGATAGCGTAAAAATTGACGATGAGTTATTACCCAAATGGCGATCTATTTCGCGATATGTTTTCAATAACGAAAATTTATTGTCAAAAATAAGGGTTGTTTCATCACTGTCGACCACCAAAAATCTGGCGGGCTCAGGCGATCGTCTGGGGGCTATCGTTGCCACCCCGGCAATGAATAATGTGATAGAATACGCCAAACAACGTAATCAGGCCATTCGCGGAAATAGTGCTTCCTTGTATTTCCTCAACGGCGTGCTCGATGTTGCCATCAAAGCAAAAACGTTAAAGGATAAACTGGAGACCAAACTCCCCAAAGATGCTTCACGAAGCAAAATACGCAACGTCATTGAGTCGTTCATTGTAGCCGAAACAGAAACCAGATCTGCCGGCAAAGCCGAAGGCGATAAACCTGTGTCCATGTTTGAAGGCAGCCCGTTGCACCTGTTCCTGCTTAAAGAGCTGGTTGCACTGGCCAAACTGGATATTCTGAATCTGCCCGATGACTTCAAATACAAAGATGTTCCATTCTTCGTTTATTATTCCGGCGAGTTAGTCAAAGGACTAAACCGTTTCCGTGTCAACAAAAACTTCCGTCGCGAATCAAATATCCGTTTGGAAATGGCCAAACGCATTGCCCACGAAGTAATAGAAGCTGTTGACGTTGACAACGTAAAAATAATTGAATCAGACGGTTCATACCTCTTCAATTTGCTGTTTAAGGACTTCGGCTCATACAACGATCTGGAAGTATTCAGTAAAGCTGTAGGGGAAGAACGCGGCATTTGCGCCTTACCGTACAAAACCGGCGTCATCCGCTTCGCGCTGGGTGGTTACCTGGAAGGCAGCAAAAACAGCTACGATATATTTGAAAAAGAGCTTCGGTCTGCCCTCACATTGTACCTCAACTATTGGAAACAATACAAAACGTTACGTAAAGAGTTGGGCAGCGAAGCCGACAGTGCTGTAATCATCAAACATCTGTTTCCTTCGTTAAAGGAAAACGATTGGTTGCAACGTGTCTTCGAAGATTTCAAAACCGTACGCTCGCTGAAGAAACCGGTTAACAAATCGCTAAAAATTAACGATAACCGTTCTCTTTATCATGCATCACCACAGGTTAGCGGCGTTTCAGTGACCACCATTGGCGACTCCGAAAATTCGGTGATTGAATTTCAGGGCGATGTAGGCAACTGCCGAAACGTGGAAGAATTCATACAAAGTAGCGCTTTCACCAAAATATACGAAAATCTGCTACCGCAAATTTACCGTAAAATACCACAGATTAAGGATCTGAATTTCAACATAGTGGCATCACGCTTCAGCAAAGCCTCTATCCTGAAATACATTTACAACAAAAAAACATTTAACCCCAACCACCACGTGCTGGACGATCCGGACGAACGGAATATTATGCGCGAAATCCTGATTGAGATGGAACGCCTGCTGTTCTCCGACGCCAAGATGAAAATACTGGCCCTCTCGGCTACCGGGGATGCATACCGCGACGTGGCCCGGCTGGAAGGTGTTAATGTGGTATTGAAAAAACACATACAGGAACTGTTGTTGCATTTCAACCTGCCTTTTGAGCAACATACCATTGAGCCCAGCCGCAAAGAAATTCTCGAAACGGCATGTGTTCATTATGAAGAGGTGACGGGCTTAAAAGTTCAGGATCTGGATGTGGAAAAATATCTGAACCAGTTACTCGAAAGCCTGCGTACCACACCTGAGTTCAACAAGCTGGGCATTTCATCGCGCGGCTTCGGCGTTATTGTCAATGTGGTGAAACAACGTACGCTTGACCCAACGCTGTCGCCGGCCGAAAAAATTCTGAACATCTTTTTGTTACGCAACGACGAATCGTTCCACCAGCAGGTTATAGAAAAACTCACTTATCTGCAGGAACAAATTGACAACACGGAAGATGCCGACTTAAAGATTATCACCGAAAACCTTATCACTGAGATACTGCCGCGTGAGGTCAACGACATCATGAATTACATCAGCCGCAAAAAGGACATCAAAGTGGGTGAAAACCTGCTGGAAGAAGTCACTCATCGGGTGGTGAGCTTTATTATTCATATTCAAAATATCACCAAAGGAACCAACTACTACCACAAGTATCTGCATACATTGAAAAAAGTAGTTGAAACCCATTTCAGACGTCAGAACTCCAGTGTCAACCAGATGGTTCAGCATGGTATCACCCTTTATCGTAATTATGAGATGAAGGACAAAACCCTGCAGGAGTATAACAACGGATCGTTATCATGGATTAATGATTTGATGATTAAATGTGGGGTCATATCGGTTGAACAACCGGTGCAATTGCACACCCGTATTGTTACCGACGCCAAAAAACGAGAATTCCCCTATTACAGAGTCGACAGAACCACTGATGAACCGATGTACCTGCTGGATATGAATCGCGGCAAATCAAAGTACGATTTCATCAAATCATTGAGCATCAAGCCCAGTTCCAAATTCTTTGAACGTCGTTTGGCCAAATTTGTTGGCAACCTCGATCCCGATGACTATCGCTGTAAAATTGTTCAGCACGGTGTGGTTAAACAGCTCATTGTGTTCCAAAAAGGATATATCAAATATCTAACCGACTTTTTCCGCTTGTTACAGTATCAGGATGTAACATTGGCCGAGGCGCAACGATTCCTGCCCGATGTACTGCTGTTTTTGGGAGCACCCGAAAAAGTAATTTCATTTCCACAAGTGGGATTCTTTGATATCAAAGGCCCCAAAGGCAACATCAAAACAGTGATCACGCCACTGCGTAAGGAAGGCGATTATTTCGGCAACATCAAGAAGCCATGGCTTACCATGCTCAATGAAAAGGTGAAAGAGATGGGCGGCATCCCCAAACACGGGTCACTATTTGCCATTGAAATGGAAGACGGATCCATATTCACCGTCGAAATTGATGGCGACAGCGGCGTTGGTAAATCTGAGATGATTGCGGCACTGGTGCTTAAATGGCTGCGTCAGAATCTGGCGGGTGTGCGATCGGTCAAACTGATTGCCGGTGATATGTTCCATGTATTTCGCGACAAAGAAGGCAATATTTATGCCTTCGGCACCGAAGAAGGCGACTTCTCGCGCGTCACCGATTTCGACCCTGACTTCATTAAATACTACAAGTATTTGTTCGAAACCAGTGCCGACAGCAATGTGACGGACCTGAACTCACGAAGCACTATTTCCGGCTTCTGTGAAATACATATGCCGTATAAAATTGATATTATGCTCACGGCCCAAAACTTCTCGAAAGAAGAAGGTGGCGTGACACGTGTCAATAATCCGGAAAACTTCCTCTTGTATGTTGACTCACACGGCGAACGAATGGAAAAAGCCACCAGTCAGGATGGCCCCAACTTCCAACGTTCTCTGAGTCGCTATACCGCCGATAAAAACATTGTGGAGGTATTGGCTCAACATGGTAATTATCTGGACGACATTCTGGACTGGGATTATGTGCCGACCGAAAAAAGGTTCTATCTCTGTTCATCTTATAAAATGATGGATAAGATAGACGTCGAAAAGGTGGTAAACCAAATTTTCAATGGTAAAACCATTGAGCATAACCAGCAAAACTGGACCATCGAATCGGTCGCTTTCGATCTGGTTAAAAACCGCTTTATGGCAGCGCTGGTCAATGGTGACCAAACCGATGCCGTAATGATCAGCCGCAACATATTCATCCAAATATTTGATGGATTGGCCAGCACGCCCGGAGGACAGCCTTTTATTGCACAGGAAGATCAGATTGAAAACCGTTATCAGCTGATTAACGTATTGAAAGGTGGCCCCAACGGCGATGGTGAAGGTAAAAAAGTACAATTTGCCATCATGTCAACCGAAATTGGCAAAAAAGGAAAAGAAATTTCAGGTCCTCAAAAAGCTGCGGCCGCATTAATCAATATGATTCAGGATATTAAAGCCGGCAGCGGGGAAATGAATGCCATACGTAATGAGGTTCGTAAAATTGTGCGAAGTAAGTACCCACATGTATTCACCAATGGCCGTACAAGCAGCGAAACATGGCGGTACAATTTCTATCTCTACCAGTTGGATAAAATGATGAAAGCTCGTTTTGTGCGTTTCGATGATCCGGAGGTGGAAGTGGATATGACCAATGTGAACCTGTTTCAACCAAAAGATCCATCAACAGAATTCAGTCCTTTGTTGGTAACACCGAACCTGAATATTGAGTTATCCAGTTTTTCGGAAACCTATGAAGAGTTGATGAGTTTACCCAACTATCCTGAATTTGCACAGGAGTTCATGGAAGGCGCCGATAAGCTGTACGAAGCCCGTGGTTACTCTGCCGAAACGGTGGTTAACAATATGATTACCCAGTTGCTGCTAATGGATGGATACATCGAATTCGATGATCTGACCAAAGGCCGCATCACCGAAAAGGTAAACCGTGAAACCATTGCCGCCGCCAAATATGCCGTTCTCAAAGAACTGGAACGTCGACATAAAAAGGCGGATACAGTCAAAGCGCCAGAGACCGAAAAGCCGGCTGCTAAAGAAGAGTCGAAAAATCAGTCCCGTAAAAACGATGGCAAAAACAATGGTAAAAAAGAGAAATAACAACCCAAAAGAGAATACGAACTTCTCTTAATATACTCACGAAACCCCCAACGGGCATTGCCTTGAGGGGGTTTCGAATTAAAGTATTTAACCCGACAATAAACGCTGAAGCTTATGCCACTATCAAAGCCCAAATATTCAGTAGTTATAGCCGATTCTCAATTTTTGGTAACCGAATCACTCAAAATCGTCGTAGCTCAGACCTCTTTATACCAACCTGTTGTTGTGGCCGAAAACTACGATCACCTGTTACAACTACTGGCCAGTCAAAAAGTCGACCTGCTGATAACAGACCATGCTACCTTTGATTATCCTTCAATACACGCCATTGATGAGCTGATTAATAACCATCCAAAAACCTCAATACTCATTTTAACCAATCAGGTATTAAAACCTGATTTTAATGAACTGACGCTGGCCGGCGTAAAAAATATCATCTGTAAAACCACCGATCGGTCAGAATTGCTCATGGCCATGGAAGCAACCATGCGAAAGAAGAAATTTTACAGTGAAGAGGTCCTTGACCTTATGATGGAAAATCCTGTTAGCAGAAATAAAACGGAAGCTTTGCCGCAACTCACAACCACCGAAGCCGCCATTGTTAAGATGATTGCCGAAGGTATGACGACAAAAGAGATGGCAGCCAAAAAA
Source organism: Geofilum sp. OHC36d9 (assembly GCF_052400685.1). NCBI lineage: Bacteria > Pseudomonadati > Bacteroidota > Bacteroidia > Marinilabiliales > Marinilabiliaceae > Geofilum > Geofilum sp. OHC36d9. Next base: position 4,972 of record NZ_JBQTGJ010000012.1, on the reverse strand, counting down.
CACATCAGCTTCCATACGGTAATGACACACCGCAAAAATATATTTCGTAAACTCAATGTTAACAGCAGTTCTGAACTCATCATGTTTGCGATTAAAGCCGGATGGATTGATAATATCGAGTATTATATCTAAAAAATCGATATATTAACCGACATCCAACCCTTCTTTACGATGAATTAAAAACCAGAATGGTAATGAGAATCTACTTTGAAGAATTAATTAAAACAGCATCAACGATAAAACCACCCATTCAAAAAGTGCTTGCCATTGGCGGCAGCCCCAGAAAAAATGGTAATACCGACCTTTTAATAAACCAAATAACCGCAGGTGTGAAAAACGAACACCTTGATTTTGAAAATGTCAATCTGGGAGATATTGAATTAAACGGTTGTATTGGGTGCGAAAAATGCAGAAAAGACAAGGTTTGCACGAAAATAAACGACGGCATGTCGACACTCTACCCCGATATTTTAACCTCACAAGGATTAATACTCGCTTCACCGGTGCATAATTATAACATCACATCGTGGATGAAAGCCTTTATCGACCGATTATACTGTTTTTACGAATTTGACAACAACAGCCGGCCACGCAGCTGGAGCAGCCGGCTTGCCAATCAAAACCGAAAAGTGGTCATCGCTGCTATAGGCGAACAAGATACAATCAGCGATCTGGGGTTTGCCATTGAAGCCATGCAACGTCCCATGGAAGCACTGGGCTTTGAGGTTGTTGGTTCGCTGCCTGTTTTAAGAGCGTTTGAAAAAGGCGCCATAAAAAAACAACCGGATACCATGGAACAGGCCTATGACCTGGGCGTAAAATTAGCACAGTCATTGCAATAAGCACCGCAAATGAAGCCACCAATCAAATTGACACTGCAAATAAAATCTCATGATGAATCAAATATACATGGGCAAATATACAACGAAGCAGAGTCTCTAACGCTGCACTATAATATTAAGGATAACACCCTCCTGTTAAACGAAACAAATAAGTTAGACACGTTACAAAACAAAAAAAAGGGGGTTGCCTTGCGGACACTAATTAAAACAAATGAACATCAGCTGATAAAAATTATTCGTTCGGCAATCAACGGAAAAGTAGAGGCCGGACAGCACATTAATTGTGTCTTCATCGAGGGATTTAACTTTTTAAAAGAGTCTGATTTTAACCGTTATATCCGGGTTGATAGACGCCATGAACAGCTGGCAATCACAGGTAGCGATTCCGAAACGGGCAACATTCATAAAATTTACGCCGATGGTTCGCATGCCTGCCAGACCCAACAATCGGGATATGGGGGTTTTATTGAGACCCCGGATGGTGCACAAATGATATTTAGTCACACGTTTGAAACGGGAAGCAGTAATCTTATGGAACTGTTAGCCGTTACCGAAGGATTGCGTCAGCTCCGGCCGTTTGAAAAAATACAGGTGAATACCGATAGCCGTTTTGTCATTCGCGGGCTGGCCCAATGGTGTCATTTCTGGAAACACAACAACTGGCAAACAGCCTATGGCAGGGAAGTGAAATATGCAGAACATTGGCAGCAGGCCTATAATCTCTGTCAGAATAAATTCATTGAATTCAAATGGATCAAAGGCCATTCGGGTGATCAAAATCAGAATTTTTGCCACCAACTGGCAAAAGAATCGTCGACTCGCCCTGTGCCGCACTCATAAAGCAACCCTATAGCCCCCCTCCCATTACCACAATTATCTCCAGGCATCGCACGCACAAACTCCTGATACAATCGCTGCCATCATATTCCTCTATTATATACCCTGTTTATGGTATATAAAATGCCACATCTACGGGATTTCAGGATTTATCTGTATCTGCCATCTTTGTAATGTCAACAACGAAGAATCGGAATTGACAAAAAAGATCAATACTAACGTCTAAAAAATTCAAGACCATGGCTAATTTAACTTTTTCAGTAAAAGGCAACAACAGCAACACGACGCGTTTGGACGTCGAAACCCGACAATTCAAACTTATTGTTGATGAACCGGCAGAAATGGGTGGCAACGACGAAGGCCCAAACCCAGTGGAATACATCCTGGCCGGTTATGCAGGCTGCCTAAATGTTGTTGGACACGTTGTGGCTAAAGAACTGGGTATAAATCTTCAAAAACTGACCATTGAAGTATCAGGCCAATTAAATCCGACACGTTTTCTTGGCCTTTCGAATGATGAAAGAGCCGGGTTTCAAAGCATCAATGTAAAACTAAACATTGATAGCGATGCTACCCCTGACACATTAAACCAATGGCTCGAAGCCGTTGAAAACCGTTGTCCGGTGCGCGATAATTTATCAAATCCAACGCCTCTGAGTATATCGGTAAACCAAACAGAGGCCGTTTTGCAGGAATAACTGGTAAACGCCTTGCGTGCAAAAATCTTGTCATTGACAGTTTCTTTTCAAAGACAAAAAACAAAGGGTTTTCATGCGCACTAAATAGAGCCTGTCCATAAACTAAGTGTTTAAAATATAAAATTCAAATTCAAGGCTTGCGCAGCTCGAAAAATGTGAGTTTACTCCCGTAAATGACCATTTTGAGAGCAAGCGTAACGCAGAAGTTGGACTTTATAGATAAACACTAAACAGAATAAACCAGAAAAATAAACAAGTCAACCGTTCCAACTGTTTACCCTATCAGATAAAACAAGAGCCATACATTTAAAATTCATCTATTATGTCAACAGAAAAATTACATTTCGAAACTCTACAAGTTCATGCGGGTCAGGAGGTAGACCCTACGACCAAATCACGGGCTGTGCCCATATATCAAACCACATCGTATGTATTCGACAATCCGGAACAAGCCGCCAACCTGTTTGGGCTGAAGGAATTTGGTAATATATACACACGGATCATGAATCCCACCACCGATGTTTTTGAGAAACGCGTGGCGGCGCTTGAAGGTGGCGTGGCAGCACTAGCAGTCGCATCGGGACAGGCGGCACAATTTCTGGCTATCACCAACATCGCCGGTGCCGGCGACAATATTGTTTCAACGGCCTATCTGTATGGCGGTACATACAACCAATTTAAAGTACAATTTAAGCGTCTCGGTATTGAAGTCCGTTTTGTAGACAGCGATAAACCCGAAGAATTCCGCAAACAGATCGATGAAAATACCAAAGCCCTGTATCTGGAATCCATCGGAAACCCACGTTTTAACATTCCTGATTTTGAAGCCATAGCGGCCATTGCGGCTGAGAATGACATTCCTCTGATTGTTGACAATACTTTTGGCGCCGGCGGCTATCTGGTGCGCCCCATTGAACATGGCGCCAACGTCGTAGTCGAATCGGCAACCAAATGGATCGGCGGCCACGGGACCAGCGTTGGAGGTGTTATTGTGGATGCCGGAAACTTTAACTGGGGCAATGGCAAATTTCCCCAATTCACCGAACCATCCGAAGGCTATCACGGTCTTAAGTTCTGGGACGTATTTGGCACCGACGGCCCCTTTGGCAATATCGCGTTCAGCATCAGGGCGCGCGTAGAAGGGCTGCGCGACTTTGGCCCGGCCATCAGCCCGTTCAATTCTTTTCAGCTGATTCAGGGGCTGGAGACACTTTCGTTACGTGTTCAGCGTACCGTTGACAATGCCCTGGAATTGGCCCAATGGCTTGAAAAGCATCCTAAAATTGAAACCGTATATTATCCGGGATTGCCTTCGAGTCCTTATCACAAACTGGCAAAAAAATATCTCAAAAACGGTTTTGGCGGCGTGTTGTCGTTCAAAGTAAAAGGCGGCACGGCCGAAGCCGATAAAATCATCAACAATCTAAACCTGATTAGCCACCTTGCCAATGTTGGTGACGCAAAAACGCTGATTATTCATCCGGCTTCAACCACTCACGAACAGCTCAGCGTGGAAGAACAAAATGTTGCCGGTGTATTACCCGGCGTACTACGTTTATCGGTTGGTATAGAACATATCGATGATATTAAAGCCGATTTAGAAAATGCCTTTGCTAATGTTTAATCTGATTACTTAAACCATAAACATCCGGTGATTTTTCGGTTACGAAAGCATCATCGGATGTTTATTTATGTCTCAGAATAGAGCCTTGCAGGGCTGAAAAATAATGCATATCAACGCTGAAGTCTGGCCGCAATAGCTCAGCACACCCCCTCCACCGTTACAATTTCTTCATCAATACTTCTTATTATAATCCTTAACGATCACACTTGGGGACACGTGCGACAGCAGGGTCCTCGTGGAATAAAAATGAAACAAATAAGATATTTAGTGTTGCTGATGTTCTCGACCCATCGTACCATCGTGAAATTGATATAACTCAGCAAAAGACAGAGCCACATCAGTGCTCTTATTGACCGTTATTTTTCTTTTGCTTTCTGCCACATGAATTTTCTTGCAAGCACAAACTATCGCGGATCCCGGAATCTTCTTCTCTAACAAAAAAGTTCGAAAAATTGAGTTTTACAACTACGGCATTGATCGATGGGAGTATATACTAAAGATGCGAGAGTAAAAAAACGACCCTTTAAGATAATAAAATGAGGTACACGGGTCGAGAAATGAGGTACACGGGTCGAGAAATGAGCTTCACAAGTCGAGAAATAAGGTTTCCAGGTCGAGAAATAAGCTTCACAAGTCAAGAAATAAGGTTTGCAGGTCGAGAAATGAGCTTCACAAGTCAAGAAATGAGGTTTGCAGGTCGAGAAATGAGCTTCACAAGTCAAGAAATAAGGTTTGCAGGTCGAGAAATGAGCTTCACAAGTCAAGAAATAAGGTTTGCAGGTCGAGAAATGAGCTTCACAAGTCAAGAAATGAGGTTTGCAGGTCGAGAAATGAGCTTCACAAGTCAAGAAATGAGGTTTGCAGGTCAAGAAATGAGGTTTGCGGGTGGAGAAATGTAATATCCTAAATTAGCTTGACAGATTTTACAACATTACTTGAATGGGATACAAACATAAAACATCATACTGGTT
>NZ_JBQTGJ010000011.1:82645-127961 GCF_052400685.1 Geofilum sp. OHC36d9 | reverse complement strand
TTTTAGCATTCTAAAATACACACAGTAGAATGATTAAAATTCATCGAGAGTTCCATATGACCATTGAAAGATAAATTATAAACATATGAAAATAACCATTGTAGGGACAGGCGGCGTAGGCGGCTATTTTGGCGGGCGGCTGGCCGAGGCCGGTAATGATGTCACATTCGTGGCACGTGGACAACACCTCAAAGCACTGCTAAAAGACGGACTAACAGTAAAAAGTATACAAGGCGATTTTCACATTCATCCCGTCCGGGCAACCGATGCCATCGCCAAAACAACTCCGGCCGATCTGGTTATCATTGCCACCAAAGCCTGGCAAGTAAAGGACATAGCCCATCAACTATTACCGGTTATTGGTAAGGATACCATGGTATTACCGCTTCAGAACGGCGTTATGTCCAGCGAAGAGTTACGCGAAATACTGCCCCACGCAAACGTCCTGTCAGGCTTATGTCGTATCATCAGTAAAATTGAGGCACCTGGTGTTATAAATCATCTGGCTGTTGAACCAACCCTGATTTTTGGAGAATACAACAATCACAAAAGTGAACGTCTCGTGCCGGTTCAAACGACGCTTCAAAAAGCAGGATTTAAAGCCTTCATCGCGGACGACATACAGGCCGAGCGATGGAAAAAATTCATCTCCATCTGCGCCAGCGGCTGGCTGGCTGTTACGGGTGGCACCTATGGCGAAGTCTGTCAACAACCGGAGACCCATGCCATTTTACATCAACTGTATGCTGAAGTAGCCGAAGTTGCGCGAGCCTTAGGCATAAACATCCCTGTTGGATTTGAAGATAAAATAATGGCTGCCACCGAAGCCTTTCCCTTCAACTCAACAGCGTCTCTGACACGCGACGTATGGGAAGGGAGACCCTCGGAAATTGAATATCAAAATGGAACCGTTGTTCGCCTGGCACAAAAAGCCGGGATAAAAGCACCAATCAATCAATTTATTTACCACTCCCTGTTGATTAAAGAGCGCAAGGCCAGGAAACTTAAAACGACAGATTAAATTCAGCACCGTGGCCATAATCACTCGCCTATTAAAGTAATAATTACGTAAGCTGCTTCCACGTTAAATCATGGAAAACCAATGGCAGGAAGCCCCGTCAAATAAATGCAAACAAATGACTACATTTATGTCAAATAAAAATTAATCATACAACCAGATAGCGTCCAATCGCAGTCGTCTTAAAAATAATTTAACAGAATGCCCATTGGGCTTTTAATTAACTTTAAACGCAAAGGCTACCCGGTCAAAGCATTACAAAAATGGAAAATGCAATAAAAATAATTGAGTCGATAATTGAACCTACAATTGTATTGTTTGCTTTTGCAATCCTTTTAGTTTTAAACTCATGGATCTTTAAACAACTAAAATCAACAGCATCCAACGGAAATATCACCAAAGGCGCCATTTCATTTATTTTAACCCTCGTCGGCATACTGGCATTTATTTTAGTTCTGCCAATAGATAAATCGCTAAAGGGACAAATACTAAGCTTTCTGGGTATTATTATCAGCGCCGGAATTGCTTTAAGCTCAACAACAGTTCTCGGTAATCTCATAGCCGGAATCATGAATAATTCAATGAATCGCTTTAGAAATGGAGACCTTATAAAAATAGGAGACTTTCACGGAAGAGTTATTAAAAAAAGCATTTTTCACACAGAGATACAACTCGAAGACAGTAATTTCATTACTATTCCAAACCTATACATTGCAAATAACCCGGTAAAACTAACACGTAAATCGAATACAGTGATTTCAACTTCTGTTTCATTGGGATATGATTTATCCCGCGTTACAATTGAAGAGACCCTAAAAGACGCTGCGATTGCCACCGGACTGACCGACCCTTATGTTTATATTACAAACTTAGGTGATTTTTCCGTGATCTATAAAATTCATGGATTTTTAGATGATAGCAGCAAATTTTTCAGCGTTAGTTCTCTTCTTAATGCAAATGTAATGGATAAACTTCATGAGAATAATATAGAAATTGTTTCACCAACATTTATGAATCAACGACGTGTTGATGAAAAAAATTTCATTCCAAACCAAGTAGCGGAAAAAAAAGATTCAAGTGATGAGAAATCCCCGGAAGATTTAATCTTTGATGAAGCCATAAAATCTGAAAAAATAGAAATAAAAAAAGACTATCTCAAAGTCATTGATAATAAACAGGACGCTTTAAAAGAAAAATTAAAGGACCTAAAAGATGATATCGGGATAAAAAAAATAAAATCAATCATAAAAAGAAATGAGGCATTAAAAGAGCAAATCAAGAAAAACATAGAAACGCAAATTGAGAAAAATAAAGATTCCTCAGTCTAGCCATATCCATTGAACCAGGCCAGTTAGATGCGCCCAAAAACAGAAATTGAGTCACGCGGTTAATTTGCGTCAATCCAACCAATAAAAAGAAATACCATTAAAATTGAGAAAAAATGAAATTGAGAATTAGGGTACTTTGTTTTGCCATTCTTTCAACTTATATCATAAGCTGTCAACAACAAAAGGAACAGTTCATTGCTCTCGATGGACAAATTCTCAGTAAAGATGATGCAAGCAACATTGCAATGCCATATTTACAAATAACCCATCCTGAACCATCAACAGGAACGATCGTATTTTATCCAGGTAATGGGTGTGAAAACGATTCATTGACGGCCCTGTTTACTGAAATGCAATTTTCGGTTGCGACATTAAAAGGCCACAACATCAAATTAGCCGATGCAATTAATGCGTATCGCTTAATTAAATCAGAAACAAGGCTAAAACTCAATACCAATATAACCAGTATAATTGGCTCTTGTGACGGTGCCATACTTGCTGCACTAACCGAAAACGAATTAGACGAAGCTGAACGTCCTGACAAATTAATACTGGTTAACCCCACCAATTTCAGCAAAACAACAGAAGGCACCGTTTTTCCTGTCATAAATCCACCGTTAAACACAAAAACGGAACTATTATGCATTATCGACACAACCATCCTCAACGAAACAGCATCCAAAGCAGCTAATGAATATACTAAAACATGGATTGGCTACGACGGTATCGCTTTTCGTACAGAAATAGTGAATAACCGACAACCAGCTTCTTTAAATGAAAAATATATTGAAGCTTTAACATCATTTTTGAATGGAAAAATGATTTTCACAAAAGAAAAGGTTAACCCCGCTGCTGTTTCTGTTGAAGGTTATTACCCGCAACGTCATGCCGAAAAAATAAAACTGCTTAAAAATCACAAATACGATTTGCTGTTTGTAGGCAACTCAATAACGCACAACTTTGAAAAACCGCAGTATCAAAAAGTATGGAACAAATATTTTGGTTCACGCAATGCCATTAACTTAGGTTATTCTGGTTATCGCACCGAAAACCTTATCTGGAATATTCAAAATGGAGAACTGGAAAATCAATCACCTAAAGTGATCATTCTCGAAATCGGCACCAATAATATTGATGAAAAAAATTATCCAACGCGTCATACAGCGAATCAGCTGGCCGGTGGAATAGAAAAAATAGTGACAATATTCAGGGAAAAATGTCCCGATTCAAAAATCATCCTGCTTCGTTGTTTCCCGGGATGCTATGGCGGTCCAAACCCCACATCGCATCGCAGAATACTTGAACGAGCTTCCGATATTGTTTCTCATTTGGCCGATAACGAACACATTTTTTATTGCGATGTCAACCATGTCTTCCTTAATATTGATGGTTCAATCAACCATGATTTAATGTCCGACTGGTTACATCCAAATCCGAAAGGAGCCGAATTATGGGCACAAGCCATGGAACCGTTGCTCTCCAAATTAATGCAAGATAAACCACGCAACGACAAAAAGCCCTCAAATACAGCCATTATTCCAACGTCAAAGCTCGAAGACGATAGTTATGACTGGTGGGAAAGACACAACGATGTTCTTAAAGTAAAAGATTCTCTAAATCCGGAAATCGTATTAATAGGAAACTCCATCACACATTTCTGGGGTGGCAATTATCCCCCTTTAAAATATTTCGATGGAACAGACAGAACGCCCAATGGCCCGGAGTCATGGAATGCGACATTTGGCCACCATCGCGTATTAAATTTAGGGTTCGGATGGGACCGTACCCAAAATGTTTTGTGGCGTTTGGATCAAGGCGAACTGGATGCCCTTGATCCAAAATTGGTCATCATACACATCGGCACCAATAATACCAGTGAAACAAAAAATGCCCGCATGAACACGGCTTCTGAAATAGTCGAAGGCATTCAGGCTGTTTGTATGCGCGTAAGATCGAAAGTTCCCAGAGCTAAAATTATTTTAATGCAAATAATGCCTCGTGAAAAAATGCCTGACAACCCGCGTCGAATATTAATAAATGAAACCAATCAGATACTAAAGAAATTTGCAGATAAAAATGATATCACATTACTGGATATTAGTTCCCAAATGCTTACTTCAGATGGTGTGCTAACAAAAGACGTCACGCTTGATTTCTGCCATCCAAACGATGCGGGATATCAAATTTGGGGTAATGCTTTGCGCCCATATATCGAGCGGATAACAAATGACGAGTTATCAATTCTGCCATAGTGAAACTGGAGAACCTCCAACCCAGAAAATAATAACCGGACATTCTAAAACAAAGAGACAACCTATAATGTGTCCCAATTTATAACAGTCTGACAACCTTACACAACATCATTTCAAAAACGCAACCCTTTTCACGCAAAGACTCTTATTTCATTTCATTTTCAGGTTGATGAAATAAGAGTAACTTTGAGCGCTAAAATTTAACATTATGACATTTGCGGATTTTAATTTAAATACCCCTTTGCTAAACGCCATCACCGACATGGGAATGACCACCCCTACACTAATACAGGAGCGCGCCTTTTCAGTCATCATGTCAGGTAAAGATGTTTTGGGTATCGCCCAGACAGGTACCGGAAAAACAATTGCCTATCTGCTGCCGTTGTTACGCATGTGGAAATACACAAAAACCAAAGAACCGCAAATTGTCATTATGGTTCCCACCCGCGAACTCGTGGTTCAGGTTGTGGAAGTCGTTGAGAAACTTTCGACCTATCAAAGTCTGGTAGTCAAAGGCGTGTATGGTGGCGTTAACATGAAAACCCAGGCTCTGGAAATTGCTGATGGCATGGATGTTTTAGTAGCCACTCCAGGCCGCTTGCGCGACCTGGCACTTGATGGCTTTGTGTCACTCAGAAACGTAAAAAAATTGGTTATCGACGAAGTTGACGAAATGCTCGATTTAGGATTTCGCGTTCAACTATCGTCAATTTTCGATATAATCCCCGCCAAACGCCAAAATTTACTCTTCTCAGCCACCATAACGCCGGAAGTGGAAGCACTTATTCAAAATTATTTTACATCGCCCCAAAAAGTGGAAGCCGCTGCCACCGGCACCCCCCTCGATAACATCACCCAGCAGGCCTATGTTATACCCAATTTCACCACCAAACTGAATCTGTTAGAATGGTTGCTTGGCCGTCAGGAAGAGATGACGCGTGTATTGGTATTCTGCGCCACTAAAAAAATGGCCGATTATGTTTTCGAAAAATTAGAACCTCTTTTTAATGAAGAGATAGGCCTCATACATTCGGGCAAAGCACAAAACTACCGCTTCAGAATGGTGACCGAATTCCAGGGCGGCGAACGTCGCATCCTCATCGCCACCGACCTTGTTTCAAGAGGTTTAGACATCTCAAACGTCAGTCACGTCATCAATTTTGACTTGCCGGACGACCCGGAGACCTATATTCACCGCATTGGCCGTACAGGCCGTGCCGATGAAAATGGTGATGCCATCAGCTTTATTACACCACGCGACGAAGAAAAAAGACTGGAAATTGAAATATTGATGAATATGGAAATTCCTAACTCTGAACTACCCGAAGACCTGGAAATTTCTGATCTGATCACTGATTTCGATAAGAATAAGGTGAAAATGAAAAATGTATTGATTAAAACACCTAAAGCGTCGCAATCGGGCCCCGCATTTCAAAAAAAAGCAGCACACAATCAAAAGACCAATAAAAAAGTGAGGCGTGCTGACCAGATGAAAGCTAAATACGGAAAGCCCAAAACCAGAGGACAGAAACGGAAATAAAACGTTATACCAAAGCTAACGGCAATATGCCAAAAAAAATAGCGAAAGGTATTATTGAAAAACCATCAAAATTTTCAATAAGCAAAACTTACAACAATCACTTTTTTGCATCCGGTTCAAAATGTATATCTTTGCACGTTAAAAAAAGATTACGAAACATCAGAAACACAAGATAAGAGATGATAAAAATAACATTGCCCGATCAATCCGTACGCGAATATCCCGAAAACGTAACCGGATATGAAATAGCTAAAAGCATCAGTCCCAGACTTGCCAAAGAAGTACTTAGCATAACCGTAAATGATCAGCTTTGGGATTTAAACCGCGAAATTAAACAGGATGCCACAATTCGTCTTCACAAATGGGAAGATGAAGAGGGAAAACATGCATTTTGGCATTCGTCGGCTCACCTTATGGCCGAAGCGTTACAAGCCTTGTTTCCGGACACTAAATTTGGCATTGGGCCGGCGATTGAAAACGGCTTTTACTATGATATAGACCCGGGTGATGTAACCATTTCGGAGACAGACCTTCCTCGTATTGAAAAGAAAATGCTGGAATTGGCCCGCGAAAAAAATGACTATGTACGTCGCGATATTTCAAAAGACGAAGCACTAAAATTTTTCAGTCACGATCCCTACAAAGTGGAACTGATAAATGATTTGGAGGATGGTACTATAACTCTATACAAACAAGGTAACTTCACTGATTTGTGCCGGGGTCCTCATTTACCAAATACCGAATCGATTAAAGCCATAAAAATATTAAGTCTGGCTGGCGCCTACTGGCGTGGCGATGAAAAGCGTAAACAGCTGACCCGGATTTATGGTATCACCTTCCCCAAGCAAAAAATGCTGGAAGAATACCTGTTAAAACTGGAAGAAGCGCAAAAACGTGACCACCGTAAAATCGGAAAAGAGCTGGATTTATTCACTTTCAGTTCAAAAGTAGGGCTGGGATTACCATTGTGGATGCCGCGGGGCGCTATGCTGCGTGAACGTTTGGAAACTTTCCTCAAAAAAGTTCAGACCAAATATGGTTACCAACCCGTTATCACACCTCACATCGGTAACAAAGAGTTGTATGTAACATCGGGTCACTATGCCAAATATGGAGCCGACTCATTCCAGCCCATCCACACACCGGCCGAAGGCGAAGAGTTTCTCCTGAAACCAATGAATTGCCCTCATCACTGTGAAATATACAGGGCGCGTCCCCACTCCTACCGTGACCTGCCAATTCGGTATGCCGAATTTGGAACCGTGTACCGTTATGAGCAAAGTGGTGAGTTGCATGGTCTGACCAGAGTCAGAGGCTTTACTCAGGACGATGCTCACATATTTTGCCGTCCGGATCAGTTAAAAGATGAATTTAAAAAAGTGATTGACATCATCTTTTACATTTTCAAGACACTTGACTTTAAAGATTACATCGCTCAAATATCATTAAGAGACCCCAACAATTCCGAAAAATATATAGGATCGGATGAAAATTGGGAAAAAGCCGAACGCGCCATTGTGGAAGCCTGTCAGGAAAAAGGCTTAAATACCACGGTTGAAACAGGGGAAGCCGCTTTTTATGGCCCCAAATTAGACTTCATGGTACGCGATGCCATCGGTCGCAAATGGCAGTTGGGAACCATTCAGGTTGACTACAATTTACCCGAACGGTTTGGATTGGAATATATTGGTCAGGACAATTCAGCGCACCGGCCTATTATGATCCACCGTGCACCATTCGGCAGTATGGAACGCTTCGTAGCAGTGTTGATTGAGCACACCGCCGGTAAATTCCCGCTATGGCTAACGCCCGATCAGGCAGTTATATTACCCATCAGCGAAAAATATAATGAATACGCCGAAAAAGTTTTAAATCTCCTTAATAATTCCGATATTCGCGCCGTCTTAGACGACCGCAACGAGAAAATAGGTAAAAAGATACGAGACAATGAATTAAAACGTATTCCATTCCTGTTAATTGTTGGTGAAAAAGAGGCAGAAAGCGACACGGTTTCAGTTCGTCGTCAAGGCGAAGGAGATCAGGGCACTATGTCTATCGAAGACTTCGCCAGCCTAGTAAACAAAGAAGTTGAAGACATGCTTAAGAGTTAAAAACATTGAACCATTCGTAGAAAATAATTGAAATCACACATAAAAATCAAAGGGATATTTGAATTGTATCCCGTTGATTTTTTATATTTGACACGCGAATTTTAGTTCATTAATTAATAATTAAACAAAAATAAATTTGGCTATAAGACCTAGAAGAAATATGGGTGGTCCCCAGAAAGATGAGATGAATCACCGAATCAATCATCAAATACGTGTGCCACAAGTCCGTTTGGTTGGTGACAACATTGAAAGCCCTGGTGTTTTTTCAACTCAGGAAGCTTTAAAATTAGCGGATCAGTTAGAACTTGATCTGGTTGAAATATCTCCAACGGCCGATCCGCCGGTTTGCCGAATTACAGATTACCAAAAATTTCTGTATCAGCAAAAGAAGAAGCAGAAAGAGTTAAAAGCAAAAGCTGTCCAGGTTGTCGTTAAAGAAATCAGGTTCGGCCCCAACACTGATGAGCACGACTATAACTTTAAGTTAAAGCACGCCGTCAAATTCCTTAACGAAGGCGCAAAAGTAAAAGCATACGTGTTTTTCAAAGGCCGAAGTATCCTATTCAAAGAAAAGGGAGAAATTTTGCTATTGAAATTTGCGCAGGATCTGGAAGAATTAGGAAAAGTAGAACAGTTGCCGCGTTTGGAAGGGAAACGAATGACAATGTTCATTACGCCCAAAAAGGTGGCAAAAAAATAGTTGCACATTAATCAACTAAATATATTGAACAATGCCAAAAATGAAAACTAATTCCGGCGCGAAAAAACGTTTCACGATCACCGGAAGTGGAAAAATTAAGCGTAAACACGCTTTTAAAAGCCACATTTTGACTAAAAAGTCAACCAAAAGGAAAAGAAACCTGACTTATTCTGCTACTGTTAATAAAACTGACGAAAAAAACGTTAAGTTATTATTGGCAATGAAGTAATTCATTTCTTTCACAACAAATTATTTAAGTAACCTGAATGAATTAGCTGAAAGATTCCAACGAAGCGGAACGCTAACCATTCGAAAACAGTAAAAACATGCCAAGATCAGTAAATGCTGTTGCTTCAAGAGCAAGAAGAAAAAAGATTTTAAAACTTACCAAAGGCTATTTTGGTAGAAGAAAGAATGTTTGGACGGTCGCCAAAAACACTTGGGAAAAAGGTCAGCAGTATGCTTACCGTGACCGCAAACGCAAAAAAGGCCATTTCCGCGCCTTGTGGATTCAGCGTATCAACGCTGCGGCACGTATGGAAGGAATTTCCTACAGCAAGCTTATGGGCCTGATGGCTAAAGAAAACATCCAAATCAATCGTAAAGTATTAGCCGATTTGGCTGTGAACCATCCGGATGCGTTTAAAGCTGTTGTCAAAAAAGCGATGAATAAATAGTTTTATCACAATATTTTCAAAAACGTCCCTGCTTTCGAGTTTGGGACGTTTTTTTTTACCTGCTTCGAACAACCTTATGCCCATACCCCTTTCAGGAAAAACCAATACATTTTTATATCTTTGTCTGAATATAAAAAAGGCATTGTTTTTGTTAAAAGATACAGCCTGCATATTATTTTATTGATAAAAAACAGCACTGATGAAACGAGCATGAGAGTAATCTCTCACACAGGTGAATGATTATTCCGGCGAGTTCCATATGGCAACTGAAAAACAAATTATAATCATATGAAACGAACATGAATTTTAGCATTCTAAAATACACACAGGAGAATGATTAAAATTCATCGAGAGTTCCATATGACCATTGAAAGATAAATTTAAACATATGAAACGAGCCATGGGAATTGATTCACACACAGGGGGATGATTAAGCTAGGCGAGTTCCATATGACCTTAACAAACAAATTATAAACATATGAAAATAGCACTGATAGGATACGGGAAAATGGGTCAAATCATCGAAAAAATAGCTAAATCGCGTGGTCACCAAATCGTTGCCAGAATAGATCCTGCTACCGGCGAAGATTTTAGTTCCCCGGCATTCAAAAGTGCCGATGTAGCCATCGAATTTTCCATTCCTAAAGCAGCCTATGACAACTATATGACGTGTTTTAAACACAACCTGCCGGTTGTTGCAGGAACCACTGGCTGGACAGAAAAATTGTCTGAAATTAAAGAATGGTGCGCCAACAAAGGGCAAACATTTTTTTATGCCTCTAATTATAGCGTGGGTGTCAATATCTTCTTCGAGATAAACCGTCAGTTATCGCGTCTGATGAATGCACAACCCAACTATGAAGTTAGTATGACAGAGGTACACCATATTCATAAATTAGATGCACCCAGCGGTACTGCCATCACACTGGCCGAAGATCTCATTACTAATATCGATCGAAAAACAAAATGGGAGCTGGAAAAACAATCGGCCGATGACGTAATCTGCATAGATGCCATTCGCAAAGACGAAGTACCCGGAATTCATACCGTCAAATACGAATCAGATGTGGATGAAATTGTCATTCATCACAGTGCAAAATCGCGACAGGGATTTGCGCTGGGAGCTGTGCTTGCCGCTGAATTTACGTGCAAAAACAAAGGCTTCCTTACAATGAGCGACCTATTAAAATTTTAAGCATTAAGCAAAATAATAAAAACAATTATGCAGAATATCCCAAAAGCCCGTATCATCAGGTTTGCCTTTGCAGCCCTGGTTTATATTTTAATGGTTATATGGATTGGTAACTACTGGCTTCTTCCGGGGTTGCTCATTATTTTTGATGTCTACATCAGTAAAAAAGTACCCTGGAATTTTTGGAAAAAGACCAAAGATGGGCGTAAACCGGCTGCATGGATTGAATGGATTGATGCGTTACTTTTTGCTTTAGTTGCCGTATATATCATTAATCTGTTTTTCTTTCAGAATTACAAAATACCGACGTCATCACTCGAAAAAAGTATGCTGGTAGGTGACCATCTCTTTGTGAGTAAGATGAGTTATGGCCCCCGCATGCCCATCACGCCTCTGGCTTTTCCGTTGGTACAAAATACCTTTCCAATAATCAACACCAGGTCGTACACCGAATGGCCCACCTGGAGCTACAAACGTTTAAAAGGCTTCAAACAGGTAGAGCATAACGACATTGTGGTGTTCAATTTTCCCACGGGCGATACAGTACCGGTTCTCTATACCAATCCGGATTATTACATCACAATACGAGAGTTAGGGCTAAGCCAAATCAACAGAACCCCGGAACTAATTCAAAATAAAAATTTTGACTCTGAATATGCCTTCCGTCAGTTTGTTAATGATATAGGCCGAAAAATAGTACACAACAACCCACAACAATTTGGAGAGGTACTATACCGTCCTGTGGATCGTCGCGATAACTACGTAAAACGTTGTATAGCACTGCCAGGCGACACGCTTGAAATCCGGAGCAATCAAGTGTTTATCGATGGACAGGCGGTGAAAAACGAGCCGGGCGTTCAACACAATTACCATGTTATTACCGATGGCACACTGCTCAATCAGCGCTTCTTCGATCGATTGGAGATTTCGTCGGAGGATCAAATGCAGGGTGGTATTGGACCGCATTATCTGCTCCCATTAACCGCCGATAAAGCCGATAAAATAAAAGGTTATAAATTCATTGAATCGGTCCAGATTGATGAACAAAAACCGGTTGACTCCCGTGAGCTCGTTTTCCCCTACAGCGAAAATTACAACTGGAGCCGCGATAATTATGGGCCATTGTGGATTCCACAAAAAGGTGCTACCGTAAAGCTTAATATGGATAATATTTTACTTTATGATCGCATCATCACCGCTTATGAGGGTAACCAGCTGGAAGTTAAGGGGCAAACCATTTACATCAACGGAAAAATAGCCGACAGCTATACATTTAAAATGAACTATTACTTTATGATGGGCGACAACCGTCATAAATCAGCAGACTCCCGGTACTGGGGTTTTGTACCTGAAGATCACATTGTTGGTCGTCCTATTCTCGTATGGCTTTCATTGAACAAGGACAAAAGTTTCCCGGCCAATATACGCTGGAACCGATTCTTCAAAGTGGTGACAGGTGGTGAGTAAAAAGATAAATAAAAATATAAAAGTACTTCTTTGGATTGGGTTGGGGCTGCTTATTTCAGATTCAATATACCGTTATGGATTTGAACTACTGGCCGTACCAACCTCATCAATGCAAAACACCATAAAAGCCGGGGATTACGTATGGGTAAACAAACTCAGACCAGGTCCCCGGTTTTATCCCAACAATGCGAATCAATACTTCCGCCTGAATTGGGGCCAAAAATTGGCTATAAATGACATCATCGTATTTAACTTTCCCGACGCTGATACCGCCTTCACCGAAAAGCCCGGCGAAAGTTACTATCTGTTAAAACGCCAATCCAGACTTCCCGACAGCGTAAATACGCAAGCATGGGGACAAATCAAAATCCTTTGTGTAAATAAACGACCACGAATGATTAAGCGTATTGTGGGACTTCCGGGGGATACTGTAATCATAAAAGAGGGGCATTTGTGGGTTAACCAACAAAAATTTGAAGAACCGGAGAGCACCATAAAATCCTATGAATGGACAGGCGATTCCATCACACTTTTAAAAATATCAAAGCAACTGGGTCGCGACATCCCGTTGCACCAGATTGATGTGTTCAATACGACCATAAGACTGAGTGTTGAAGAAGCACGCCAGCTGCAGAACACCTATGGACCGCTCAAACAATTCACCATCAGACCAGGAATATACGATCCAAACGCATTCCCTTTCAGTGCTCAACGGCGCTGGAATGCCAATAATATGGGGCCAATTGTGATACCTCGAAAAGGCATGACAATGCGTCTTACCCCCGACAACTTTGCGCTCTACGAACGAATTATCAATGTTTTTGAAGAGGAAAACATCTGTCGTATCGGCAATTATCTTTTTAAAAATAATATACCCATCAGTAAATACACTTTCAAGATGAACTATTACTGGGTGCACGGCGATAATCAACCTCGTTCGTTTGACAGTCGTTATTGGGGGCCGGTACCCGAAAACCATATTGTAGGTGTCGTTCAGCCAGGGTAAATGACAAAAATATTTAGCAAACGCCTGAGCCAATAACGATTGCAAAAAATCAAGACGACACACTAAAAGAGAGTCTGGCTATAGACACGAATTAAAAGACAACCATGTTATCATTCGTCGCATGTCTATAAACCAGACGGTAAACTACCATGTCAATAAAAATACAAGCTTAAAAAAGCCCCCGCCAATAAACCAACATCACCAATCTATTCCACCAAAGTAAAAACACAAGTCTGATGTATTAAATCAACCGTGACATTATAATTACCAGTGGCCAACGTCTGATCATCGGTAATATTATCACCTCCCGGCAATAGCTTAACAAAAGACCCTCCAAAGAAGCGTTCCCACGACTGGTCTATTTGTATCGTTATTCCGGCTGACGACAATGAGTTAATGGTCACAGACCCCGAATAAACACCTGTTTCAGTTCTGGTAAGAACATTGGTTGAAAAATCCCAGACATCATTCAATCCGGTGATGTAAATTTCGTCCCCCAAAAAAGCATACCATTGCTCAGTCAGGTTGGCCAACAGATCGTAAGTTCCCAAAGGAAGGGTGGCATCGTCAGTAATTCCATCAGACAAAAAGGAAAGATGTCCGCCCTGTCCACCAAAGAAATCATCCCACTCGCCATTGAGATATAATTTTCCGCCCCACTCTGAAACGGAACTTAACGCCACAGAACCGGAATAGACACCCGCCACATCAGTCGGCGTCATATTGATCAAATCCCAATTATCATTAAATCCGGAATAACTCAAAGATTGAACCTCCGTATGGCTGTACGTCAGTTGTTTGAGATCGGCTTTAATAAGGTAAAGACCCGGCGCCGGAGCAGCAATATTCTCACTACCCTGAAACGCCAGTTGCCCTTCAGCCTCCCCCATCGTATAAACATCCGTCCAGTTATCGGCTTCCAACCCCATATTATAACCCCATTGGGAATTAACATTCACAACGCCGGCAAAAGTAGAATCCAGATCATTTAATAACCGGAGATAATTATCAAAGGTCCAACTCCCCGATATACCATCATCAATGCCGGGTAAATAGAGAAATTCACTGATGGGTTCTTCAATTACTGTTCCACCTGATGTTATGGTGTAGTTCAGATTGGTAGGATCGGCAAGGAATAACTTTAAAGTATAATCGCCGGCCTCAGCTACGGTAAAATTCAGGGTTTGCCCTTCCAGACTAAAATCGAGTGCCCCATTGGCAGACGGCATAAAACCAATTGTTTTTGCTATAGCGGCATCATCGCTGGTGGTGGTGGCTTTATTGTATAACGCGGCATTACCGGCAACACTAAATGTTGCATTATCAATATTTGTGGTGAACGACAACATCCAGTACACATCGGCTTTCACAAAAGATAACTCGCCCGTCACATCGCCTGTTGCCGTTAACGAAGAGATATAAGTAGCCGTCCACACCTTATCAACAGTACTCAATGTTGTATAATAACAACCGTCTTGTCCTGGATACCAAAAGTTCCAGTTTTCATCGTCATCAGACAAAACAAATTCCTGAGTATCATCAGCAATATTGCCCCAAATTGTGCCATCGACTTCTTTCATATACCAATTCAACCAGGAGGAGGCATTTACAAAACCGCTGTATTCACCATTGCTGTTTGGCGAATACAGAAAGAATCCTGTATCTTCCTTTTTAACATCCAGAATAAAACCTTTTGACATATCGATGGAATAGGGCGTTACATTAACCGTTGATACAGCGCTGTATTTCGGTGCTATATTATTCCCTAAAGAAGAACGGACCCTAAAATAAACAGGCTGACTGATATCAGCCGTAAGTCCCATATTCTTAACGAGGGTATTTAATGCCAATACCGTCAGCGAAAAAGGATTTGAAGAAGGATTAACCTCAATTATTGTTTCAAAATCTGACGAAGCAGAGCCCTCAATAACAACCATAGGCAGCGAAGCGGGGACTTTAACAGAATCGTTATTCAACGTCAGATCGCTCCCATCCCATGAAAAAGTGATGGCTACATCATTTTCAGCCGACTGCGTTAAAAAAATATCATTCTGGCTTACGCTAAATTCTGCGCCGCCAAATCCCGATACGATAAATTTATCACCGTCTTCTTCGCATGATAATGCCACTAACGACATCATCAGAACACTTATATATAATTTTAAACATCTCATAGTAAGACTAAAATTAGGGATTAATAATTTTCATTCCATAAATTGGGATTAGCCATCAGTTCGGTAGCCGGAATTGGATACACACTATATTTATCATCAACAGCAGCTCCGTCTTTAACACCGCCTTTCCATTGCCATAGATAATCGCTGGAAGTAAAACAACTAAATCGAATTAAATCGGTACGACGCAATCCTTCCAGATAAAATTCACGACCGCGTTCATCGAGAAAAAATTTATACGGAATGGCATCTACAGTGGCCACTAAATCAGATTCCGCAACAGCTGATAGGTTTCGTTTGTTACGCAGTGTGTTGACATAGTTCAGGGCAATACTCAAATCGGTATTACTGCGGGCCGCAGCCTCGGCGTACATCAGATAAGCATCGGCCAGACGAAACAGAGGGAAATCAGTATCCACGCCATCGTTGCTGGCGAGCGACGCAACAGAACCATCGTCTTTAAGATTACTCCATTTGTAGGATAAGTAACCACCCGTACGATCAGCCACACCACCATCCATATACTGGCTTTGACTTCCCACAAAAAACAGAGCACGGCTATCGTTCTCCATATCGAAAAGAGATGTCAGCTCACCTTTCATCCGAAAGCTGTTCCAGGGAGTATCCACCCCCTGATTATTAGGAGACGGCCCATAATCAGAATCAACAGACCCACAAACCATATAGGTAGAAGCCCCCCATGAAACGACATACCGGCTATCAACCACTAAGGGAAAAATGATTTCATGTCCTTTACCTGTTCTCAAATCGTTATCGGCATTAAAGAGACTGGCGTAGTCCGATTCAAGCACATAACCTTCGTCAATCACTTTCTGGCTATAAATCTTACACTGGCTATAATAATCGCCGGCTTCATAAACCGGAGCGTTCAGATATAACCTCGCCAATAACATCCAGGCAGCAGCCTGCGGCGCATGACCATACTCACAATTATCGGCAGTGGGCATGTCAATGCTACATTCAAGGAGCTCTTTCTCGATATAATTAAAGATTTTCACAGACTCCCATCTCTCCGGAAGGACTTCTTCACCAATAATCGATTCATCGGCAAATGCAACATCATGATAAAGATCCAAAGCGTGATAATAGGCCAAAGCTCTTAAAAAACGGGCCTCAGCCCTGTAGCTTACAATCTCATCTTGCTCAGCCCTCGTAAAAGATGCAATAGCCTCATCGGTGCTATTCTTAATAAATTCATTACACAAAGAAATCGTATAATAAATTCGATAATACATATCCGTTAAAAAAGGATCGTTGGCATCCCAGCTCAGATAAGACAAGGCCGTTAAATTATCCCCTTCCACCCAGGTATAACCAATTTCATCGGTTCCTACCTCTTGCAGGTTTAAATAATTACGCATGTAATCAAAGCCATTATTGCTACTCAAATCGACGTTACCGCCTCCTTTTTCCTGCCCTGCAATCACAAAAGAGGCATAGCACTTACCCAGAACGGATAAATAATTGGCCGGATTTGAATAAACGGACTCAGACGTATCCTCAATCTCCGGATATTGATCCAGTTGCTCGGTACAAGCTGTGAATCCGGTCACAATGGCCAGTATCCATATATATAATAACTTTTCCATGTGTTTATATTTTGATTTTTAAGGTTACATGGAACTCGCCGGAATTAATCATACTACTGTGTGTGAAATAATTTCCATGGCTCGTTTCATCTTCCTAAAAATTAATTATTAAACTTAAAATTCAACTCCCAGACTTAATGAAAAAATACGGGGACGAGGATAAAAAGAAACATCCAGACCTTGCGGAACCTCAGGGTCGACACCTGAATATTTAGTAATGGTAAAAACATTCTGGACCATGGCCGAAGCATTCAAATTTCTGAGTCCCGGGATTTTTCCAAAATTGTAATTCAGTATCAGATTATCCATTTTCAGGAAAGAAGCGTTTTCGACATAATAATCAGACAGAAACTGTCGGGCTTGAAATCCCGTTTCCAGATAGCTGGAATGCAAATTATTGAGTTGTTTGGCATTGTACGACATGGTTCCAAAGGCACCAGCATTCATCGCCATTCCGTTATACACATAATTACCGATATTGGCACGTAAACTGGTACTAAGCGTCCAGTCTTTATACCTGACAGAAGTACTGAAGCCCAGAATGTAATCTGGCGTGGGTGCGTGATAACGATACAAATCATCAGAATTAATCAGTCCATTCCGGTCTAAATCGGCATAAGCACCTTCAATTGGCTTACCCGATTCATCGTATAACTGATGATAAACATAGAACATATAAGGCGTATACCCTTCGGTTAGCACTTGAAGATAATAGGTATCAATAGCTGCTCCGGCAGAAGTATTACTAATTTGGGTGCCGGGCAAATTCGAAAGATTCTTAATGGTTTGCGATTGCCATGAGGCATTAAAAGTTAAATCCCAGGTCCAGTTTTCATTATCGATGGGAACCGCATTTAAGGTCAATTCCACACCTTCACTATCCACATTGCCAACATTGGTCAAAATTGTTTTATCAAAATTGGTGCCGGCCGGTGGAGGCACCGTTGCCAGCAAATCTTCCGTCTTACGTGTGTAGTACTCGAAAGCACCAGAAATTCTATTATCAAAGAACCCCAGATCAAGACCATAGTTAAAAGATTTTGTTGTTTCCCAGGTTAATCCGGCAACATAAGCTTCAGGGCGGTAAATATAAACAGGGTTATTGCCAAAAATATATTGAGCGCCGGTCTGACTAATGGTATAGACCGGCAAATAATTATAATTTCCAATACCTTCCTGCTGGCCGGTAACGCCATAGCTGGCACGCAATTTTAAATTACTAAGAACCTCCATGCCCGACAAAAAACTTTCCTCAGACAGACGCCACCCCAAAGCCACAGAGGGAAAAGTTCCCCAACGATTATCATCGCTAAAACGTGATGTCCCGTCGCGACGAATGGTCGCCGTAAGCATGTACTTAGAATTAAATGAATAATTAACCCTTCCGTAATACGATAATAAAGTATGCCGCTGATCGGTCGCTGCCACTAAATTTTGAGATACTCCAGCCTGATTTAATTCCTCATAAGCATCGGAAGTACTCTTCCATGACTGGAAATCATATCCGGCAGTAACATCAAGTGTACTGTTAATATTTTCAAGATCCTTATTATAATTAAAATAGGTTGTTAACAGTTGATTCTCCTTTTCCTGCGGCCCATAGGAATAATTACGACCTGAGGAGGTGTAATACTGCGCAGCCTCCAAAGGCACAATAACAGAACCTTCGCCTGTGGCATAATCATAGCCCAAAGTGGCATGAAATTTCAGCTCAGGCAAAACATGAAATTTATAATCGACATCAAAATTACCAATAACCCGCTTAACAGTGCTGGTTGACGAATACTGTTCCAAAGTTCCAAGCGGGTTTAAAACAGCTCGTGTAACAGGAGTTCCGCTATCAATGGCCTCGGTATAACCACCAAAAGCATCCTCCCCCGAATAAACAGGAATGGTTGGATTATAGGTGGCAGCCCCCCATATAGCGCTGGTCTGAGCAAACTGATTATTATTCAAAGATCCTTTTAAACCCAGAGTCAACTTCAAATGGTTGTCAAGCAAAGAAGGCGAAACAGACAGGTTGCCAGTCCAACGCTCCGCATTATCGGTTTTTACAATACCATCCTGATTATAATACCCCATTGACACGCGAAAGGGCACACTTTTATATTTCCCTGAAAAGCTTAAATTATTATCAGTACCCAATGCCAGTTGATAAATTTCATCGTTCCAATTGGTGTCATAGTCACCCAGCAATGCACGCTGCTCATCAGAACCTTCACTATTGACCACATCGATAAATTCATTACGCGATAACATATCGGCCAATTTCGTCTTCACCTGCACCGAATTGGTTGTGCTAAACCCCACTCGCAACCGACCGCCAGTTCCCTTTTTCGTTGATATAAGAATCACGCCGTTGGAAGCCCGTGAACCATAAATAGCCGTAGATGACGCATCCTTAAGAACAGTCATACTTTCAATGTCGTTGGGATTGATCAGACTCAGAAAATTACTGCTGTTACCACTAATACCGCCCGTTTCGAGGGGCACACCGTCGAGGACTATCAGCGGATCGTTACTGGCGTTCAGTGAGGCGCCACCACGAATACGAATGGAACTGCCGGCCGTTGGCGAACCACTGTTGGACATGATCTGCACCCCCGACACCTTGCCATTTATCAACTGTTCGGGAGAACTGATTACCCCCTTATTAAAATCTTTACTGTTTACGCTGGACACAGCTCCGGTAAGGTCTCCCTTACGCTGAATACCATATCCTATCACCACAACCTCATCAAAACTAATCACATCCGTCACAAGACGTATGACGTAATTAGAACGATTGTCGACCAATACACGTTCTTGTTTATACCCTAAATACGATACAACCAGAGTCTCACCAACTTCGGCAGCAATTGAGAAATTGCCATCCATATCGGTAATCGTTCCACGCTGAGTGCCATCAACCATCACTGTAGCCCCAGGCACCGTAGCACCATCAACGCCGTCGATCACATTACCTGTGACCAAACGTCCTTGTGCCGCCAAAATAAAACCAAAGCTCCACATCAAAAGCCAGGTGCTCAACAATTTTACATTCCTGTTTTTCATAGACATCGTTGATTTATTAACTTGTTTTGGAAATTCAGAACTAATCCCTCTAAACATCATCCAGTTATAATTTTATTTCACCTGTAATTTCATGGTAGCCGATACCAAACCTGATCCTTCGGCAGTTACAGTAATATCACCCGGTTTCCCGGCCTTCAAAATGATGGTTGCAATACCAGCCTCCGCAGTAATGGGATTATATCCTATTAATTCACCATCGCCCGAAAGGTTAAAAGTTATTTCGCTGCTATAATCAGGCACCTCAATGCCATCATCATCCGTTACACGGGCATAAACAAACACCAGGTCGTTGACGTTACCCTCAAGTGGACGTCCATTCTCATCTGCGGTCAGATGTATTCTTGCTGCCTGCCCCGGTGTTTTTCTAATATGATTAGCAACCGGCTCACCATTAATATATCCTTTGGCCTCCAGTTGTCCGGGCACGAAAGTCTTCAGCCTAAAAGTAAATGGAGGTTGTTCAATAGCATCGCTAAAATTATCGATATCGGGTTTTTGCCGCCCCAAAGAGGTCCCATTCCTAAAAAGTTCGACCTCATCACAATTGCTGAATACTTTCACTTCCATGAGTGATGGGTCGTTGTAGTAATTGGCTATTTGCACAAATGGCTGACGAAACGGATCGTTGTCCGCTACGCCCGCCTGACTCTTATAAAACCAGAATGCAAACTTAGGGAGACGAAAAATGTCCATGATACCAGACGCTTCCAAATCGGGTGCATAACCACGATTATAGTCAAACATCAACCAATTGGCATCGCCGGCAGCCTGACCCTTTAAATTCGAATTATGGGCTTCCTGATAATTGAGCGCCTGCTGCACCAAACGCTTCTGCCCAAAACCCCGCAACTGACGAGAGTTACGTTCATCGGAGGTTAAATCATCAAATGCGGTTTGATTAAAACCTGCATTCTGAGCATAATACTCCCAATCGCCATATTCAGCGATAAAAACAGGTTTACGATTATATTGATTCCAATAATAAGGCGCCTTTCCATGCTGACGAGCCGGAATATAAACATCGTATACATCATCGATCCATCCGCAGGTATAAACATCGGGTACAGGCAGCTCCTCATGCACCGCATCATGCGCACGCCGCATAAAATCGTGAGACATTCGTGATTCGTTCAGCGATGCCTCCCACAAAATCACAGAAGGACGATTGCGATCGCGCCTCACCATATTACGCACATCACTGATGGCACGTTCCTGAAAAAGAGTATCACCAAAAAACTGCCACCCGGGAATGGCATCCACCGTAAATAACCCCAACTCATCACAAGCATCCATAAACGATTGCGATTGAGGGTAATGAGACAGACGAACAATATTAAACCCGGCCGCTTTGATCTTCCAGGCATCTCTGTAATTGGCGTTATCAGAAAGAGCATAGCCAACATACGGATATTCCTGATGCCTGTTGGTTCCACGGAGCCACAAAGGCTTTCCATTTAACTCAAAGCCACTGGTTGTAAACTGAAATGTTCGAATACCAATATGCTCTTCCACATAATCAACCGGCTGACCATCATTAACCACGCGCACAACAAGCTGATACAAAGACGGGCTATCAGGAGACCATAACGCAGGCTGATCCACATCCACATAGAAACTAAAGACATTAAAAGTGTCAGGTTGAACCATTACATCTTCCGACTCACGCGATACAACCGTTATCCCATCAGGCGAAATAAGATCCAGTAATACGCGAGCCGGGCGGGCATCGACATACTGATTTTCAACTTCCACCCTGACCTGAACGGTTGCCGACTGCGACGACACATTTTGATAGCTGACCATAATGCCACCACCAGCCACCCGATTGGCACCCACAGCATCCGAAACATGCAGCTTATCCTTATTTATAAACCACACATTACGATATATGCCGCTGTAAATATTAAAGTCGAGATGCTTCAAAGACTTGCCCGGAGGTACCTGCGGGTTATCCTCATTATTCAACCGCACCATTACGGTATTCCCGGCGCCATAATTCACCCAATCGTTCAATTCCACATAAAAAGGCAGATAACCACCATAATGACTCATCACCAGCCGACCGTTTATATACACTTCGGCCACTTGCATCGCACCTTCAAAACGCAATGCCAAATGACGGTCGCGCCAGCTCTTCGCCACAAAAAAAGATTTACGATACCAGGCCGTCCCCTGCCATTGATCCCCTTTAATCACCAACGGTTCAATATTGGCCGTATGAGGCAACGACACCGCTTCCCATGCCGCATCTGACGCATCAGGCATATCATTAACAGTCAGGCTGTCAACAGCCTTCATAAATTGCCAATTATCATTAAATAACTGCTCGCGTATTTTCGCACCGGTATCATTCGAATTACAACCCACTATCCCAAACATCACAAGGACGATGACTAAGAGCAAACTATTTTTCATTATTCCAATATTTTAATAATCACTACAAATAAACGTACTGCCACTCCCCTACTACCAATCAATAGGTTTCATTTAAATAATCAGCTGCCGTGCTTATCTCACCGGAAAAATCGAATAAAGCACAGTTTTCCCAGGCCGACCCCTTTCCCCACAAATCGCTCATAGGTGAACTTATCCATGCAGGTTCCCAGTACATAACACCCCAAACGCCGGCCTCCGACATATTCTGATGCAACGATGTAAGAAACGCCTTTTGCCCCTCAACGGTATATGGAAATTGAGCTAATGCCGGCTGGTTATAGTATATATTGCCATAAGTATCATTATTATCCCTCGTAAAAGGATAGGCCGTTTCGAGAATCATCAACTTTTTACCAAAACGCGCAGATAAAGAAGTAACCAAATCAGGCAAATCATCAAAAGCGACCTCGGTATGCCAGATATGGTAATAAGAAAACCCCATAACATCAAAATCATTGATATGCCCCTGATTAATGGCAGCAGTAAACCACCATTCGAGATTTTTAGGATCGGCTACGTGCAGCGCTACCACCGTTTCCTGACCAGATATGGCATCAACATCGCGAACGGCTTTAATGGCAGCATTCACGACCTGACCATAATTATCCCAGTTCCCATCATACACATTAAGTTTAGGAAAAGCAGCCGAAACATCGGTATCCATCATACCTCTATTGGTTTCATTACCAATTTGCACCATCTGGGGCAATAACCCATCTAAATAAAGTTGATTTAGGACACCAAACGTATATTGGTAAACAGAATCCTCTAAGACCTCAATATCCGTAATGTCTTTCCATGCAGCCGGGACATCCTGACGAGCCGGATCGGCCCATGTATCAGAATAATGAAAATCCAGACAAACAGCCATCCCGGCCTCTTTTGCCCGTCTGATGCTCTTCTTCACATCATCAAAACCACTGTAAAGCACCGCCTCTGACCCATAAATAGTTTGATACCAGGAAGGGTTATGCCACAAGCGCAACCGCACCAAATTAGCCCCTTTGTCTTTGAGCAAAACATAAGGATCGGCTGCAACACCATCTTTATAATAAACACCGCCATTATCTTCTATTTGATTAACATAGGATAAATCAACCCCTTTGACAAAAGCGGGAAAATCGACCGGTATAACCACGTCCGGATCCGGCTCGGTGCTGCCATTATCCGATTCCGAACATCCGGCACCCATGCTAAGCAGCACCAAAAATGAAAGAACAAACAGTTGTCTAAAAAATCTCATCATTCCCATCATAATATCATTTATATATTAACAAACACCCTTAGTTCAACGAATCTAAACCTTGAGACGATAGTCTCAGACTCCTTGAGACAGTAGTCTCATACTCCCTGAGACAGTAACCTCATGCTCCCTGAGACAGTAACCTCATGCTCCCTGAGACAGTAACCTCATGCTCCTTGAGACAGTAACCTCAGACTCCTTGAGACAGTAACCTCGGACACCTTGAGACAGTAACCTCGGACACCTTGAGACAATGGTCTCATACACCCCGAGTCAATGGTCTCGGACACCTTGAGACAGTAGTCTCAGACTATTCCTTAAGATACTATTCTCCTACTCCTTGCCACTAAATCAAATCAGCAGAAACATTCACATCAACACCGCCCGATTTAAATATTTATTCGATGTCAAAAAACAAATCATCAAAGTCCTGAAGACCGATACATTTCCGCACTTACTTTCCTCTCCTTTGAAAGATTTTTAAAACTAAAAAAACGTTAATTAAGAGTGTAAAACAAATCATACAGAAAGTTGTCAAAATCATACAAGTCAAATATAAAATACGAACCTATGCACGCAACATATTATACCATAACCAGATAAAACAATGCTCAAATCATACACTCCAATTCAGAAAATGGAACAAGCCCCCAACAATCACTAAAAATATCTTAAATTTGATCTTAAACTAAAAATGAACAGGCATTGCAATAACACTAAATAGTGTTTGTCTTTAAAGTCAACTTCTGCGTTACGCTTGTCATAAAAGCAGCATTAACATGAACAAACTTATTATCATATCAATATTACTATTAGGTCACTGGACTTCATCAGCGGCCAACACAGACGCCTATTTCTTCACCAACCTGACAATTGATAACGGACTGGGTAGTAACGTAACCAATTCCATTGTTCAGGACAAATATGGCTTCATTTGGATAGGGACGCAGGAGGGACTTTCAAGATACGACGGCTACCAAATGACCCAATTCCAAAATGAAGGCCATCCGACATCTATCATATCCAATAATATAAGCACCCTGCTGTACGATGACGATTACATTTGGGTTGGAACCTGGAATGGCTTATCACGCATAAATATCCGCACCTTTAAAGTCACACAGATCAACACCGGTGACGCTAAAGCAATAAGAGCCCTGATGAAAGACCAGCGTGGAAGAATATGGATTGGAACCACCAAAGGGATACTCATCTACACAGCAGCCACCCAAACCTACACGCTATACAACACCGCCAACTCAGCACTAAGCCATAACACCATCAGAGCCTTTTACCAAGCGCAAAACGGGACTATCTGGGTGGGCACCTATAACGGTTTAAACGGCTTTCATAATGGCACATTTACCAGCTATAATCTGAAAGGGACATACAAGCCACTACTCGAAAATAACCTGATCTGCACCATTCACCCCTTTTCATCCAACAATGACACCTTACTCTGGGTAGGCACTGAAACCGGACTGGTAGCCTTTGACACACGCAACGGTCAGACTAAAACCTATAACACCAGCAACACCGCCATAAGTAATGAAGTTGTTAAATGTCTGTATCAACAAAACGATTCACTAATATGGCTGGGGACCGATTTTGGTTTAAATATTTTTAACCGTTACACGAGTAAGATAATCACCTTATATCATGACCCGCAAGTCATCCACTCCATTGCAAACAATGTTATTTGGGAGATATTTGAAGACCAAAGCCAGCGAGTATGGCTCATTACCTCGGGCGGAATCAGCATCATCGATCCCTCAAAAACAGGCTACATATTACATCAGGCTTTTTTCTCATACCAGGAACCCCGTATTGGAAATCAGATCAGAGCGCTGCTCTGTGACGAAAATAATGACTTATGGATGGCTTCGATCCACGGCGTCATTCACAAGTCGAACAAAACAGGTCTGGAAACCGATTTCTCAACCAATTCGGCTCCCGAACGACAAATACTTCTGGACAATGTATACGCTCTGACCAAAGACACCATGAACCGTATCTGGATAGGAACAGCAGGTGGTATCAACCTATGGAATCCGTCAACTCAAACAATGACGTCTATCACAGCCAATAAAAACAATGGTCTCACCTCCAACTACATCAGCGGCTTTGCTGTGCTTGATGATGGCTCCATGTGGGTAAGTGCCTGGGAAGGTGGTATGTACAAGATAACCGGAGATATAAGAAACGTCGATAAAATTCATTTCCTGCAATTTGACAACAACGGAGAGGCCCGTTTCCTGGCCAGTAAAAACAACATCTATATGAGTCAGGCCAATAAATTCTGGAAAATAAATCCCCATACGCTCGAAAAGAGCTCTGTTAAAGCCATTGTTCAACACATTAAAAACAAACATATTACAAGCCAAATTGCCACACAAAATGGTGACTTATGGCTGGGTGTACACAATGAAATCATCAGATATACCCCAACGACTGATTCAATTTCATCGATAAAAATAATCACAGGGACACCGGTAAAAATAATCAATCTACAAGAGGACAGACAGGGTTTTATCTGGGCCACGACTCACAATACAATACTACGCATTGACCCAACCACCAAAAGCTATACAACACTACCTGTCAATACCAACACCTACTTCAAGGGATTTTACAATTATGCAGCCACCATTAACACCGACGGGATTTTATATTTTGGTGGCGACAACGGCTATGTAGAAGTAAAACCCACAGCATTCAATGGCCCTGAGAAGCGTCCCACATTGCTTATTTCAGGTCTGTTCATCAATAACCGCAAAATAGTCCCCAGCGACAGCACTCACGTCTCAATTAACGACATTGCCTTTACCGACCTGTTAAAACTTAAATTCTATGAAAATTCGCTGACCTTTGAATTCTCCACCTTCGACTATCTGTTTCCGGATGTCTCGCAATTCCGCTATCGACTAACGCCTTTGCAGGATGAATGGACTTTCACCTCAGGCATCAAAAACTTCGCAGTTTTTTCGAACCTAACACCCGGTGATTACACGCTCGAAGTCAGTGGCACCAACCGGCTGGGCGTATGGAGTGAAACAAGACAACTTCCCATTCATATTGCGCCATCACTCCTTCTCAGCAAAGCTTTCATACTACTCTATATATTAATAGCAATAGGGCTCACCTATACCATCTTCAAAATATATAACTATCGACAAAAATTAAATAACCAATTACATATTCTGAAACTTAAAAACGAGCACAGCGAAAAAATGTACGAAGCCAAAATTGACTTTTTCACCAACATCTCACACGAATTCCGCACCCCATTAAGCCTCATTATACCACCGCTAAAACAATTGTTGAATCAACCGGGCAACCCCGTGCAGCAAAAAATGCTTAATCTGGCCTACCGAAATGCGCTACGACTATACAAGCTGGTTAATCAACTGCTTGATCTTCGAAAAATAGAATCGGATAAACTATTGCTGTCTACAGAAATAACCAACATGAATCAATTCTGTAAAGATGTTTTCATCTTTTTTGATGACATCGCCACCCGACATGAAATTGACTACACCATTAATCTGCCTATAGAACCAGTCTTCGCCAACATTGACAAAGAAAAAATTGAAACGATCCTGTTCAACATCCTTTCCAATGCATTTAAATATACCCCGTCGGGCGGCAGTATTTCTCTGAAAATGACGAATGATAAAGAGCAACGTCTGCAAATAGCCATTTCAGATACCGGCATTGGCATTTCGGGCAACGACCAGCAACACATATTCAAACATTTTTACCAAACCAACGAGAAAAATAAAAAGCTAAAAACCGGGAGTGGTATAGGCCTAACCCTTGCCCATAAATACGCGCAGCTGCACAATGGAACACTATCCGTTAAAAGTGAAATCAATAAGGGAAGCACCTTTCTATTAACTCTGCCAGCTTGCAAAACAAAGCCAGAGATTGCGACCAATTCAACCCCCCATACCGTACCCGCATTTTTCAATCAGGAAAAACGCCCATTGGATCAGGCAACGGCCAAACGAATCCTGGTAATTGATGACAACGACGATATTCTTGATCTGATTCGTTGGAACCTGCAAAACAGCTATTATATACAAACAGCACATGATGGCAACGAAGGATGGAATATCCTGCAAAAAGAAAAACCACAATTGGTTATTTCAGATATTATGATGCCCGGCATCAATGGACTGGAACTCTGTAGAATGATTAAACAGGAAAAGAAAACAATGCACCTGCCGGTAATTCTGCTCACGGCCAAAACAATGGATCAACAAAAATTGGAAGGGATGCAAAGCGGTGCCGACATGTACATTACCAAACCATTTGATATTGAATACCTGCAATCGTGTATAGAAGCCATTTTCCGTCGCGAAAGTCAACTCTCAGAATTTATCAAAAAGCAACTACTTATCACGCCTAAAAGCCCAAATAACGAAAAACCAACAGCCGACGAACAATTACTAACCAAAGTGATGACAATCATCGAAAATAAGGTTGATGACCCTGAACTCACCGTAGAATACATTGCGACACAAATAGGCATGAGTGCCACACATTTATACCGAAGACTAAGGCAAATCACAGGCAAAGGGACCAAGGAAATTATTATAGACTACCGCTTGCAAAAAGCGGCCTTATATATTAAAAGCCAAAACAGCAACATCTCAGAAGCCATGTATGCCGTGGGGTTCACAAGTCAATCGGCCTTTTCAAAAAGTTTCAAAGGGAAATACGGTGTCCCGCCCAGTAAGTATGCACTGGTAACAGATAATAAAAAGGAAATCCCTTCAAGCTAACGCTCAAAGGGATTCTCTTCCAGTTTATTTTCATTGAAGCTATCGCCATCCGAAGATGGCGAAGCATTTTTAGGTTTATCACTCGGATCAGGTCCTGAACCTTCAGAAGTCATAAAAACAGCAATTGACTGATCAATCAGGACTTCACGAATCTCGGGTTTATTGTATTTATTTTTTAACTTCATCAAAGTCAATAAATATTACTTTACAAGGACTTTTATACTTTCAGAATTGGTGGTAAAATTAAGAAAATATAAACCAGCAACCAAACCATCAATTTGATTCGTGCCATCCTTTAGCATTACTTTTGTTATTACCTTGCCATTAACATCCACAACGGTCATATAATCGCCGGCCATATCATCCGGAACCTCAACAAACAGAGTTCCATTATTCACATACGACACCAAACTTTGGTGCTTCAAAGAAGTTATATCCGTTGCCACACGTTTTAAACGCAAAGCAAAACGTTCACTGTTATAACCAGTCTCACCAGCAGTAAACGAATACGAATTACCTTCCGAAAAATCAAACTCCTTATCGGTCTGGTGATCAATCAACGAAACCTCTACAGCCGACGGATTATCAACTAACTCTATCGAATAAGACCCTGTTTTTTTAGCATAATAGCCCAAAGGAATAATACGTTCCCCATCCAATGGAAACGAATTAATACAGGCTTTTAAATCTCCAACTTCAGTATATAATTCAAGCAGATAACTGCGGTTGGCAAATTTCTTTTCAGTATCATATTTATCTTCCAGTATCGACGCTTTATCGGAAAAAGCCAAAGCGATTTCATCCTTATAATCGCCATTAATACCGGCCATTTTAATATAATCAAACGGAGTAGAAGACTTAAGCATAGACCCCACATTGGCGACCAAAGCCTGATTGGTGATATTGAGAGAAGCAGACGAGATGCCGGGTTTTACCTTTACAAGAAAAGCATGATTGGAGGGAATTTTGTCGTAATCCATATTCACCATGACCCCACTCTCACTGTTTAATGCGCCATATAAACTCAGACGAGGATCCCAAATCCAGTAACCATTAACAATTTTAGAGGTATCCACATCAAGCAACGACCAGTCAATAGCCGCAGTAAAAGGATTTCCCAACAAATTCCACCCATACCCCTGACCATCGGTTCGCACCAAATCAACGCTGACATCAGACAAATTCAACGCGCCGGTAAATTCAAAGTCAGTATAATCGGTCCAAATAGAATAGCCACGTCCGGGCTCCATGGTGGCCGTATTGCCAATATCTATCCAGGAGTCGGTAGGATTATCGTAATACCTTAAAGGATATGTTGATAAAATACCTGACTTGGTAGCACCCATGGTGGGCGATGCCAAAAGATAAGTCCAGTCAATATTTGATATTTGTTGTTCCACATGCACATTATCATCACTAACGTTTAATGTTCCGCCCTGATAAATATATGATGCGTTAATGTCAACCGTTGACTCCAACACGAAATCGCCAACAATGGTTAATTGTCCACCGGTTTGAGAAAGATTTGCTCCAGCTTCTATGGTTAGATTATTGACAGAAACATCGTCGCCATCAGCAATAACGGGATAATTACTCAGGTCTGCCGGAATTTTGACACTTTTGCCTGACACATAAGAAGATGCCCAGTTGGCATCCAAAAACCAGTTGGTTGGATCGCTTGCATTTGCCCCTGTCCAGATGTTCAGGTCATCCGTCTCAAAAGTACGGGTTAAGGACGCCAGTTGATTATAATAAGCATCCGACAGCGTACTGATTGCAATTTGATACTCAGTAGAGCCCAGCAACTCATCCACCGGCGTCAAGACAACCACTTTTCCGTCGGTACTAACAGAAAAGGTAAAGTCTACAGGAGTGTCACCCGTGGTCAAATCAAAAAAAGTTTCGTCCAAAGCAACGAGTGTTCCGCCGCTATAGCCATACATCTTTTCGGTAAACGTAATGGTAATATCGGTATTCACGGCAGCTGAGGTTTCTCCATCCTGTGGGTCACACAATCCTTCGTTAACAGAGGGTAGGGTCCGATCAATATATGACAACTTCACATCACTATTTTTAGAATCGATGGAAGCTGCTACAATGTAGACATAATAGACTTGTCCTAAAGGCAATGCCGAGCTAAAAGTCTGATTGTTTGAAAAAGTGGTACTGGCATACATCTGATCATTTATTGCAACAATAGCGCTGTTACCGTATGCATCCGTTCCGGCTTTTATCTGAGCTGCCGTAGGCGTTTTCAATTCATCCGTTACAATAAAATAGTAAATACCACCTGAATCGGTTTGTCCTGACACAGTGTATCCCGTTGTAGACTGAGAAACAGTTGGATCGACCAACCAGGAAGGTGGCGTTGTTTCTGTGGTAAACGTCCACGAAGTATTATCACTTATACCGCCAAAAGATTCGACAAACCCGGCATCGATATTGACGTGATAAAGGGATGAATAAGACAATAGCACGTTAGACAGGCTGACTTCCAACACATTCGCATTGACAGACACTTTAGGGCTCGTAACATCAATAGTCACAACCTGTTGATTGAGCTCATCATAAATCCTAAAAAAACCGGTACTACCCAGAATAATATCCTGATCAAAGGTAACCGACAAAGTAGGACTGATGGAAACATCAGTGGCATCATCGGCAGGCGAAAAATCCGTAACAGATACTACAACCGACGACTCCGTCGTAAACGACCAGATGGAAGTTGGATAAGTGGCAAGACCGTCCCAAACATCATCTGATACTTTAATGGCACCGGCATCAGTAAAAACAGAATATTCCTGTTCACTCTCCAGCACCTCACCGCTCAAATCAATTGTTAAAGTATTACCGGAAACGATCAACTCATCATCCGCAGGTACGGACACAGGTGGTAAGCCTACACCGTCAGAACCTGTAGAAAAAGCAAAATATGCACTCCAATCACTATTCGTCACATAAATAGATTTCCCTTTCACCAACGACACCGGTCCATC
The DNA here is from genome assembly GCF_052400685.1 of Geofilum sp. OHC36d9. Taxonomy (NCBI): domain Bacteria; kingdom Pseudomonadati; phylum Bacteroidota; class Bacteroidia; order Marinilabiliales; family Marinilabiliaceae; genus Geofilum; species Geofilum sp. OHC36d9. The sequence goes on along the minus strand of NZ_JBQTGJ010000011.1, from coordinate 96,349 downwards.
AAAGGTGATTGTAAGCGTAGGAGATGTTGACACGTCCGTTGAACCATCTGCCGGACTAAATGTGTAAGTCTGCGCTTTACTTCCCCCTACCATGCTAATTAAAAGTACAATTAGCCCAACTTCCTGTAAAATTTTTTTCATAGTCTAAATTTTTAACTCTTCACACTGCCAACCCCTCAAATTAAACTCAAATAATCGGCCAGTATTCCCTTTCCCTTAATTATCCCTATATTTAAAAACCCACACACAAATACCTAAAAACGTGCGACGTGCAAAATTAAATATTTGTACGGGAAATAACATTTAATGTTATATAAACATATCTATTTATTGATAAACAGACGCAATCTTTTGACGAACGGACTTGACTTCTCATAATGAGACTAAAATCACAAAAAACAGAAACAAAAAGAGAACAGAAATGTTGCCACGAAACAGAAAAAAGATTCACTCCAGCAATCCAAGGTAATCATAGTTAGGTCCATCAAGCAATTTACGAAAACGAAACCCATTTTCAGCAGCGTAAAGCGCCAACAGGTCATCGCCCACAAAAAGCCATGGAAACTTATTACTGCGAAAATGACGAAAGCTCATTTTATACATCACTTCGCCATAATACGGGGCATTGAGGTCTATCAACAAACTGCCATCCTCTTCCATAAAAAGATATTTCAGGTCGGACGAATCCATCAAAATTTGCCCTCCCGGTTGCAGTAATTTACGGGCTTGCTCAAAAAAAGCAGGCAAACGATCAAGCGTCTGCGCCACACCAATACCGTTCATTAATAAAAAAATCGTGTCAAATTTAGTGTCGCACCTAAAATCAAAAAAATCGTGACATACAATATTGTTCACGCCACGTCGCTGCATGACTTCACAAGCCAATGGCGACACCTCAAGTGCCGTGACATCGAACCCGGCCTCCTGCAAATACAAAGAATGGCTCCCCATTCCTGCGCCAACATCCAACACGCGCCCACGGCAATGTGCCAGCGCCTGTTGCTCCAGAAGTGGCATATCATGATAAGATCTAAAGAGATAGGAAACAGGCAACTCTTCTGTTTCGGCGATATCGCACCAGACTTTAATAACAGCAGTATTGTCAGCTTCTTCCAAAAAGCTGAGGCCTGCCTGCCCCATGACATCATGTTGTGGCTGCATGATATGTTTGTATGTTAGTGTGAAAAAAAATTGACCCTTGCATATTGACTTTCAATGGCGGGTGAGTTAGTCTGAAATAAAAACACTAACAGATCTTATTTCTAAATATAGGATATGACACGACCCAACAAGAAAAAGTACAAAAACTTCGTAAACACTCAAAATAACTACTTCAACTTAAACCGAATACGCAACACGCCATCGTCGAACGACGAACTGACCAGAACAAACTCACCTATTTCGGAAGTATTCAGGACATGATCGCCAATACAGGGACAAACATCGTAATCACCAACAGAAACCAAACGAATTGTGTCACCGGCAGCATCGGGCAAACGATCAAGATCAAAATCGAGTGCCGCATCCTCCCTGCTCACCACCTTTTGTGTCACATCAAGGTTTCGTGTAAGCTGCTCATTCACTTTCTCAGAAATAAGCGTTTCCTCTTCAGCCGTCAATGCCCTGTTAAAGCGGTAATCACATTTCGACTTTTTCTTTTCCAGATGATTTGAAAAAGAACGGTCACAGCCAAACATATTAACCATGGTACGGTTAAGGATATGCTCGGTAGTGTGCATATATGGATCGTAACTTTTCATTCGCTTAATTATTTGGTGCTTGCAAAAAAACAATTTCTGTGTTATGAAACGAGCCATGAGTGTAATCTCTCACACAGGTGGATGATTATCCGGCGAGTTCCATATGGCAACTGAAAAACAAATTATAATCATATGAAACGAGCCATGGAAATTATTTCACACACAGGGGGATGATTAAGTTAGGCGAGTTCCATATGACCTTAAAAAACAAAATATAAACATATGAAATTTTATAGCAAGCATTAACACCTCAAATCCTGATTCTTCATTTCCAGACACATAAAAAAACGTCGTACCAACAGGCAACACTCAGGCATGTATAACTCCTGAACCCAACAGTTCTTCATTTTCATCGTACCAGGCCGCAAACTGACCTGCTGTGATACCACGTTGCGGCTCATCAAATACGATATACATACCGCCGGCATGCTGATAAATAACGCCATCCTGCAATGGCTGACGATACCGAATACGCAATTTATAACGACGGCTCTCTCCATCGTTCATTGTCATATCCGGACGCACCCAGTGAATCTCCTTGGTGCAAATTTTCAGCACAGAACGAAACAACCCCGGATGCGACTGCCCCATTCCAACATACACCTGGTTATAATTAACATCTATGCCAATCACAAACAACGGCTCCGGAAACCCCCCAATATTCAAACCTTTACGTTGACCAATGGTATAAAAATGAGCGCCATTATGCACTCCTATGCTTTGTCCATATTTGGGGTGAAAAGGATAAGGATGCGAAATCTCATCCAAAACAGCCTCGGTATGCTCACGTATGGCAGTCTGCCAATCCCGCTTAAACAAATCACTTTCGGGTGGAATAAGAAAAACCTTACCGGGCTTAGCCTTTAACTTCTGCTGAAGAAAAACAGGTAAATCAACTTTACCGACAAAACAAATCCCTTGTGAGTCTTTTTTATGAGCCGTTATCAAATTCAACTCACCGGCAATACGACGCACATCGGGTTTTTGCATATCGCCGATGGGAAATAATGCTTTAGATAACTGTTTTTGCGACAATTGACAGAGAAAATAACTCTGATCTTTATTATGATCTGATCCGGCTATCAAACGGTAAACCGGCTGACCATCCACATCAATGGTTTCTTTACGACAATAATGACCCGTTGCGACGAAATCAGCGCCCAACTTCAATGCCTCATCCAAAAAAACATCAAATTTTATCTCACGATTACAAAGCACATCAGGATTAGGCGTACGCCCTTTTTCATATTCCGAAAACATATAATCAACCACACGTGCCCGATATTGGTCACTTAAATCAACCATGTGAAAAGGAATATCCAGCTTACGCGCCACCGCCTCGGCATCAAACTTATCGTCGAGCCAGGGACAATCGGCTTTCAACACCCCGGTGGTGTCGTGCCAGTTCTTCATAAACAAGCCTATCACCTCATAGCCCTGTTCCTTTAAAACATAGGCCGCAACGCTTGAATCGACACCGCCCGACAAACCCACAACTACCTTTTTCTTGTTCTCAGACATCAAATCTCCTTCCAAAAAATAATTTAAGGGTGCAAATATACGGAAATTCAGACAGTAAGAAAAAGAGCCTTTTGTGAAATAACAATAATGTCATTTGACGAATCTTCAGACCAATAAATAATAGAAAGACCAACGTCCGGGTGGCTCTTGTACACTGGATCAATGAAAGAAGTAAACTCATATTTTATAGGTGAGCAAGCCTCAAAAGTTAAGCGCGCACAGCTGTCTCTCTAACTCTTGAACAAGCACCAACTAAAAAAAGCAGCCCCGACATCTGGCGGAACTGCTTTTTTACGATCATATTGTTTCAATCAGGCATTAATCATCATCGGCATCAGAAGCATAAATTCATCTTCATTTTCCTTTTTCTCAAATGGCAGGATGATGGCAGCCCTTGAAGGATCCGACATTTCAAGAATGATATCGTCCGATGAAATATTGTCCAGAATATCGGCCAAAAAGGCTGATTTAAAACCTATTTCCATTTCCGTTCCATCATACTGACACGTCAATTTCTCAAAAGCCGACACTGAAAAGTCAATATCCTGAGCAGAAACAACCATTTCGTCGGTACTCATATGTAATTTAACCAGATTGGAAGCCTGATTTGAGAAAATAGAAACGCGCCCCAGTGTATTGGCCAAATCCACACGATCAATGACCGACTTATTTGGGTTGTCTTGCGGAATAACAGCAGTATAGCTGGGATAATTTCCTTCCACCAGACGGCACACCATTTTATAATTCGGTAAATTAAAAATAGCATTTTTATGGTCAAACTCAACCATTACGTCACCACTCTCACGTGGCAAAATATTCTTCAACAAACCGGCAGGTTTTTTAGGCAAGATAAAAGAAGCCTCAAATTCAGCCTTCGCATCCAGACGTCTGTAGCGCACCAATTTATGCGAATCAGAAGCCACAAATGTCAGATTTTCGGGCGAAAACTCGAACAAAACACCGTTCATAACGGGTCGTAACTCATCATCGGCCGTGGCAAACAACGTTTTAGTAATACCTGTCATCAATAGCGATGCAGGTATTTGCAACCGACTGGCTTTATCCTCTTCCACCTTTGGAATTTCAGGATATTCGGCTCCCGGCTGTCCCACAAAATTATATTTACCTTTTTCAGATAAAATATCAACAGCCAATGTTTCCATGTTAACATCGAACGTTAAGGGCTGTTCGGGCAATTTCTTCAAAATTTCGAGTAACATTTTCGAAGGCATCGCAATTACGCCATCTCCGTCTGACGAATCGGCCACCATACGCGTGATCATGGTAACCTCCAAATCGGAAGCTGTAATATTTAAGGAGGTATCCTTGTTCACATCAAACAAAAAATAATCAAGAATAGGATACTGACTTTTGGATGCGATGGCCCTGCTAATAGCCTGCAAATGCGAAAGCAAATCAGAACTGGATACGACAAATTTCATTTAGGATGATTTTTAAAGTTACTTTTCAAAGATATGAAATATCAATCAATTGACGACGGCAGACCAAAGCTTTTTGAGGCTACCGGAGTCCGAAAATACAAAAAAGTAATTTACCAAACGAAAAAAAACAACTTAAGACTATATTTATAATATGATTAACCTTTTCGTCCATATTTATAACGTCGGCGCAACGGGAGAACAACGCCTAAAATCAATAAAAGCATCAAAGGCAGCGACACATTAAACCATTTCCAGAATGTCAGACTATTAGCCAGCACTTCCCGGTTGAGCAACCGCAATTCATAACTCCGGTTACGAAGCGCCATCCAGCCCTCATCATCGGCAAGATAATTCACCGCATTCACAACAAACTGCTTATTTCCAAACATCTGATGACTCAGCTCATCATACCCCAGGGGAATGGCCTGTGGTTGCGCGCCATGGCGTTGTCTGACCTCATTTCGGATCACGTCACCATCGGCTACCACAATCATACGGGTTGCCTTACTATTTTTCATCAGCTCCTCCGAAGAAAAATCAACGCCCGGCGGAATTGGTCTATTGGCAAACAGGGACTGAAAATGCCCTTCCAAAGCTACGGCGACAGGGATGCCCGACTGGTTAAAAGCTTCCGGTACGGGGCGTTCGCTCACCATTGCCAAAGAAATAAAAACCGGCACCGGCATACGACGCGAGAAGCGGCCTGTTTGTAGCAGAATCGTTTTGGTGACATCATTTTCGCCCACCGTATCAATACTACTGGCAAACTCAGTCTTAACAACATTCACATTCCGGGTGACCGGGTGCTGTAAATTGGTATTGAGTAAAGGATTGAACATCCACGGCATAGGTTCCAGCTGCGCTTTCTCTCCCGGCTGTGACACATTCACAGGAATCAAAGCAGCCTGAACATCCTGCACCAATTCAGGATTAATGCGTACACCATACCTGAACAACATATCCGAAATGTTAATATCAGTAGCCAACCCCACAGTCTCGGACGCATGCCTGAGACTGTCGAGCGTCACATTAACTGCATCCACCAGCCACAAAACACGCCCGCCACGCATAATATACTGATCGAGTATTAATTTGTCCTTTTCAGAGAATGCCGTTTGTGGCTTTGCCACTATCACTACTTTATAATTATCGAGACTATGGGCATCACGGCCCAACACGCCACGGTCAACCTGAAAATACTGCGATAAGGCTTCGGTAATATCATAAACATCCAACTCATCCAATTCGCTCTGGCCTTCCAAAAAAGCAACCGAAGGTGTCTCATCTGTTTTCAGCCGCCGAATGGCATCGACCACCTTATACTCAAGAGATTCCATTGAACTATTAAGATTCTCAACCCCCGACCGTCCGGATAAATTGTCCAGTAAAGAAACCGACACCTGGTAACCGCCCATTCCAAAAATGGCATAGGGATATATATTAAACTGAGTCTTACGGCCGTCCGCTTCAGTGTCGAAGACAGGGACAGCGTTCAGACCAAAATCCTTCAAATCACTTAATGCCTGAGGTTGTTTTAGGGGGTCAATCATTTCATAAGTAAACGTAGCACCAGAAAAACGGCCCACCTCATCCAACATTTCACGGGTAGCACGTGACAACCTCTGAAAATCGACTGTCAAATCGCCCCCAAGATATATTTTAACCATTACCTCCTTATCGAGTTGTTTCATAAGTTCAACCGTCACAGGCGATATGGTATACCGCTTCTCAGCCGTCAAATCCCATCTAAAAAACCAATAAGTGGAAATTAAATTGAACAACGCCACTGCGGCCAAAACCAACAAAAGCTGAAGTAAGTCACGTTTTCTGTTTCTATTATTACGCGCCATAATTACGATCCCTGAATAACTATTAATACTACCACCGTCGACGGGCGATAACAATTCTGGTAAATGACAAAAAGAGTGCTATTACACTCAAGAAGTAAATGATATCACGTGAGTCGACCACCCCACGGCTAATGGAACTGTAATGTTCATCAATTCCCATATTAACCAACAGACTACCCACCGGTTTCATTAAAGATATTTGTGCGACTGTTTGAAAGCCTGTATAAAGGACAAAAGAAACCAAAGCTGCCAATAAAAAAGCGACGATCTGATTGGAGGTTAACGAAGACGTAAACAATCCAATGGCAGTATATACAGCCGCCAGCAAAAACAAGCCTATATAGGATCCCCAAATGGCACCCATATCAACATTACCCAGAGGCTGCGCCATGTGATAAACTGAGAAAAAATAGACCAACGTAGGTATCAGCGACACCCCAACAACGGTGAAACCAGCCAAAAACTTGGCAAATATGATATGCCAATCAGAAAGAGGATGCGTTAACAAAAGCTCCATGGTTCCCGAACGCTTTTCTTCGGCCAGCAAACGCATGGTAACTGCCGGAATAAAAAAAAGATAAAGCCAGGGAGCCAGCCAAAAAAAAGAATCCAAAACAGCATATCCGCCTTGCGGAATATTCAGATCACCCGGTAATACCCATAAAAACAAAGCAGTTAGCAGCAAAAAAAGCCCAGCTACCAGATAACCCGTTATGGTACTAAAAAATAACACGACCTCTTTTCTGTAAAGTGCAAACATACAACTAGTTGTCAAAAAAAGTAACTATAAACAGTAATACAAACAGCCTGAATCCATTAAAGGCTACTCACTCCTCAGCGTTTCCCACATCAAGCGGGCCGTGCGGGCGCTACTTCCAGCCCCGCCCATAATCAATGCCAGTTCGTCGTAATTACTCAACATCTGACGACGGTATTCATCATCATGGCACAAACGATTCAGTTCTTCACGCAAAGCCACTTGGCTAAACGTACTTTGAAACAATTCTTTAACCACTTCCCGGTTCATAATCAGGTTAACCAACGAAATAAAAGGGACTTTAATGATGACTTTTTTTGCCATAAAATCGGTAAAGCTTCCGCCCCACATTTTATAGCAGACCACTTGCGGAGAGCGCAATAAAGCGGCTTCGAGCGTTGCCGTTCCAGAGGTGATTAATGAAGCTCTGGCATGAACCAGCAGACTATATGTTTCACCAAATAAAACTTTTACGTTCGAATAATTTTTAACATATGGCAGATAGTCTTCGGCGGTAAACGATGGCGCACCGGCCACTACAAACTGATAACCGGGAAAATCCTTTACCACCGAGAGCATTTCAGGCAACAAACGATCTATTTCTTGCTTCCGGCTACCAGCCAACAATGCGATAATTGGTTGGTTACCAAGATGCGTACGCTGAACAAAATTATCCAGACTCTCCTCTTTATGGGCTCTGTTCTCCAACGCATCGAGCAGAGGATTGCCTGAATAAACGACAGGGACATCATATTTAGCATAGAAATCGGTTTCGAACGGCAAAATGGTAAATACCTTATCCACATATTTACGAATGGTATGCACCCGTCTTTGATTCCAGGCCCAAATTTTTGGCGCGATATAATAAAACACCTTAAAACCGGCTTCTTTGGCAAATTTGGCAATACGTAAATTAAATCCCGGATAATCCACTAAAATCACCACATCGGGCTGCCATGATTGTATATCATCCTTGCACTTTTTAATATTCCCAAAGATGGAAGGCAGATGCGTCACCACCTCAAAAAAACCCATGTATGCTGTATCGCGATAATGCCGTACCAGTTGACCACCTTCAGCAACCATCAAATCACCACCCCAAAAACGAAAGCTCGCCATGGGATCCATCTTTTTCATCTCACGCATCAAATTTGAAGCGTGCAGGTCGCCGGAAGCTTCACCAGCAATGATGTAATACTTCATCCGTAAATAATTATTTCAGTAATGAATTCTGCTTTTTAATTTTCGGGCAAACACGATCGAAAACGGCTTCAACCCACCAATTTGATATTTAGCGCTTGTCTATCAAGTCAACGACTTCAGTTATGCCTGCCATAAAAACAGTCATTTACGAAAAGCAAACTCTTGGATTTTTATGACTTCGTCCGCCTTTTATTGAAACTTTATACTTCAAACACTTAGTTTATTGACAGACTCTATTTAATCAAAAATAAAACAAAAATACCTATCGCATAAAAAGCCGTGGCAATGACGATGCCACGAGCTGCCAGCATACGATCCATCCAAATGGCCACAAAAAAAAGCAACAAATTGGGCAACACACTAATACTAACAAACTTGCCGACACTATACAATTGAAAAAGAGCTGCAACAAATTCGCCATAACTTTTCACACCATGATACCTGTTCAAATAAATCAGATAGGACGTAATAACAGGTAAAAACACCCCAATTAAAAGCCCTATTATTTGCTTATTACACCAACATTGTTTCATTTCACGTCTCGTTTCATTATCTCCTCAAACATTGTGTGTAAACAGTTTAACTGTCATATTCCTCATAAACCGTTCCACATCACTATTTTTCAAACAGTGGCATCTCACGCTGCTTCAGTCGCTCAAGCGAAGAATAATGTGTCACATCTACCGAGCAGGGAACCACAGCCACATAGCCATTGGTCAATGCCCATTCATCCGTATCATCGTTCTCCGGTTCATTATTCACAAAATAACCTGTCAGCCAAAAATATATTTTTCCACGAGGATCTACCCGTTTCTCAAACTCTTCAGTCCAGGTACCGCGGGCCTGCCGACATACTTTTATACCTTTAATAGTCTGGCCATCGGGTACATTAACATTATAATAGATACCATTTTCCATCCCCTCACGCAGGAAATAGTCGAAAACCATTCGACAGTATTTCACCGCGGTGCTAAAATCAGCATCCGCATTGTAGTTTAAAAGAGAAAACCCAATGGAAGGGATACCATTCAAAGCCCCCTCGCGAGCCGCGCCCACAGTTCCTGAATAATGTACGCTTACCGAGCTGTTGGTACCGTGGTTAATGCCCGATACAACAAAATCGGGTTTATCTTCGAACAACGCATTAATTGATAATTTAACACAATCGGCAGGGGTTCCATTTGTCTTATAAACTTTCAAGCCTTCTTCTTCCGACACCTTCGTGAGTGCTAAAGGAACCTTTACAGTAATAGCATGCGACATTCCCGACATGGCGGCATCGGGAGCCACCACAACCACATCTCCAAATGAACGAACCGCCTCCACCAACGCCTTGATACCACCTGCCATAACACCATCATCATTAGTCACCAAAATTAAAGGCCGGTGGTTCTTCCTTATCTTTTCCATACCTGTTTTTTTTCGTCTCCAAAGATAACAAAATAGCAGCAACAGGCAAAGATGTTAAAGCCATCAGAAAGCGGCTTACACCTTCATTACTATTTGTTATAGTCTCAATGGTAGCCCAACGATACTCAAAGCCTGTCGATAAGCAAAATGTTTGAAATATAAAGCTCAGATACAAGGCCTGTGCAATCATAAAAATCAAGACGTTTACGTCGCTTAAATAACTGTTTTTATGACAATCGCAACGCAGAAATTGGACTTCATAGACAAACACTGAATAGTACAACAAAAAATAAAAGGATAGATCTAAAGCATCATTTTCATTCAACCGGCAAGCTATAAATATTCAGATAAAAGAAGACAGAGTTAGTAATTCAGTCTAAAATACTTACTTTTGTAGGTCACTCCGAAACAGGAGACAAATATCGTTTAACACATAAAAGAATCAGTACCGGCATGAATATTTCATACAAATGGCTGAAATGTTACCTTTCTACAGATAAGACACCCGAAGAAACGGCTGAAATTCTAACTTCTTTAGGTTTAGAAGTGGGCAGCATTGAAGAAATAGAAACCATAAAGGGCGGTCTTAAAGGATTGGTTATTGGCCACGTACTTACGTGCGAAAAACATCCCAACGCCGACAAATTAAGTAAAACAACAGTTGATATTGGCACAGGCGAAATATTACCCATTGTTTGCGGAGCACCCAATGTGGCTGCCGGACAAAAAGTGGTGGTGGCAACTGTTGGCACAACACTATACAGCGGTGATGAGTCGTTCCAGATAAAAAAAGCCAAAATCAGAGGTGAAGTATCTGAAGGAATGATCTGTGCTGAAGATGAAATAGGAATAGGCGCATCTCACGACGGCATTATGGTATTGCCATCCGAGACAAAAACAGGTATGCCGGCCGCCGAATATTTCAATGTCGAATCGGATGTTATCCTTGAAGTGGACCTCACCCCCAACCGCATTGATGCCGCTTCGCACATAGGTGTAGCGCGCGATTTAGCCGCTGCCCTCAAAGCAACCGGTATTAACAGCGAAATAAAAAAACCGTCAGTTGACGACTTTCATGTTGACAACAACAACTTTACCGTCAAAGTAACGGTTGACGATAATAAAGCCTGCTCACGTTACAGCGGAGTAACGATATCAGGGCTTAAGGTTCAGGAGTCACCCGCGTGGCTAAAAAATCGGTTACGCAGCATTGGTATGACGCCAATTAATAACATCGTTGATGTAACAAATTTTGTATTACATGAATGCGGCCAACCACTGCATGCTTTCGACGGCGATAAAATCAGTGGGCAGCACGTCATTGTAAAGACCCTTTCTGAAGGCACCTCATTCACCACGTTGGATGGAAAAAACCGCGAATTGAGTGGCGACGACCTGATGATTTGCAACGAAGAAACGGGCATGTGTTTAGCCGGTGTTTTTGGGGGGATAGACAGTGGCGTAACCGAACAAACCAACAAAATATTTTTAGAAAGTGCCTGTTTTAATCCGGTATACATTCGTCAAACCTCACGCAGACACACCTTATTTACCGATGCTTCGTTCCGCTTTGAACGTGGCACCGACCCTAATAATACATTGTATGCATTGAAACGTGCTGCACTGTTAATCAAAGAACTGGCAGGCGGCAATATATCATCCAGTATTGTTGATGTCTATCCTGAGCCGGTATCCGATTTCGAAGTAACACTGAGCTACACACATATCGACAGTTTAATAGGAAAATCCATTGATCGAAACCTGATTAAAACCATATTGAGCGCTTTGGATATTAAAATATTAAACGAAGAAAATGACACCCTTTTGGTAGCGGTTCCGCCATACCGGGTGGATGTTCAACGCGAAGCCGATGTGATTGAAGAAATACTCAGGGTTTATGGTTATAACAATATAGAAATATCATCAAAAGTTAATTCTACCATTGTATATTCACCCAAACCCAACCAGCACCAGTTACGCAACACAATTTCGGATCAGCTAACCGCAGCTGGATTCATCGAAATCATGTGTAACTCACTAACAAAAGCAGCCTATTATGAACCGCTGACCACTTATCCGGCCTCACAAACAGTAATGCCGGTTAATCCGCTGAGCAGCGATCTGAACGGAATGCGTCAAACATTACTTTTTGGTGGACTGGAAACCATCAGACATAATCGCAACAGACAAAATCCGGATTTAAAACTATTTGAAATAGGAAATTGTCAATACCTTAAAGGGAAAGACAAATCCATTCAGAAGAGCTACAAAGAAGAACAGCATCTGGCTCTGTTCATGACTGGTCTGAAAGCACCAATAAACTGGAATACACCGGCACAAAAAACTTCTTTCGCTGATTTAAAAACAGAAGTTGAAAACATCCTTATTCGTTTGGGTATTGACAAAAACATCTGGCATACCCAAGCCATTAAAGAACATGATATTTTAGCCGACGGTCTGGATTACAGCCAAAATGAGACACAACTGGTCACGCTGGGTATTGTAGCCCCCAACTTAACCAAACAATTTGATATTGACGAAGCCGTTTACTTTGCCGAGTTTAACTGGGATAATATGATCAAAATAGCATCGCGACAAACGGTGCTCTTTAAAGAGCTGTCAAAATTCCCGGAAGTAAACAGAGATTTGGCATTACTGATTGATCAAAACGTAACATTTGCCGATATTGAGGCTGTGGCAATTAAAACAGGGAAAAAATTATTAAAGAACATTTCTCTGTTTGATGTTTATGAAGGAGAGAAACTTGGCGCCGGCAAAAAGTCATACGCTGTCAGTTTCACCCTTCAGGATACAACCAAAACGCTTAACGACAAGCAAATTGATAAAATCATGAAAAACCTTATAGCTGCCTTCGAAAGAGAGCTGGGCGCTCAACTTAGAGGTTAGAAAGAAGATACATAAAAATAAAGAAACGCCGTTTTTGCCTTATGTGGCAAAAACGGCGTTATTCTTTAAATTAAATGACTGTTGTCCGGTAAAAAAAGACGCTCCATTTAATTGCGCAAGCCGCACAGGCTTTTACTATTTTTACTCATTGAAATTTCTATTTCAAAGGTATTCGTGATCCGCTTCGCTCCACTACAGCAAAAAAAAGTAAACAAAAATTTTGCGTTTAGTGAGCGCAGTGTGCAAACTTGTTTGCAACAATGCCGAACGTAACAAAATTCAATAACATTAAAATGCCGCCGCTGCAAGTAATTTTCTAAAAATCAATTTCATTGTCTAAAATCCGGGAACTCGCTTCGCTCAGACAGCCCGGATTATTAAATTTTGAACTTTCAGCCTTCACCAAAAACAGACGTAAGCGGCATTACCGCTTTTTTATGCCAGCCACATCCGAAACACAAAACGTGGCCAAAGAAGGCTAAATCTAAATAAAACGCACACTAGAAAGCCCCGGAAAAAGGCGATGCATAAGCCTGAAAAGAATCCAATTTTTGCCGACGCACGGTGGACGCTTTTTACATTCGGATAATTGTTAAAATCCTGAGAAGTGAAGCTTTTTACATATAAATATGGCTTCCCCCACAGGAAAGGACAACGTGTACATACCTACATGGCTTCCCCCGCGGAAAAGGATGACGTGTACGTACCTACATGGCTTCCCCTGCGGAAAAGGACGACGTGTACGTACCTACATGGCTTCCCCCGCGGAAAAGGACGACGTGTACGTACCTACATGGCTTCCCCTGCGGAAAAGGACGACGTGTACGTACCTACATGGCTTCCCCCGCGGAAAA
>NZ_JBQTGJ010000011.1:55224-82547 GCF_052400685.1 Geofilum sp. OHC36d9 | reverse complement strand
AAGGACGCTTTCTATATAAAAAAATATTTTCTCAAAGAAAATCACACACAAAACACATAAACCACTATACAAAAACCATTTACAAAACATATCGCCAACTAGGATTTTGTACAATATCCATTCATCTTTTCTAAATTCTTCCTTTATTTTTCCCAAAAATCCGTTACTCCAATCCATTGCTACTACTGATTGCCACTCACGTAAAAAACTATGAAAAACAGCATCTGCCATTTTCCCTCCAAATTCTTCCCTATACGAATTTATGTGAATGAAATTAATAGTCCTGTATTCTTGTACTAAAAAATCTGCATACAAATTGCTGGTTCGTATTAGTAATCGGAACTTTTGGTTTATTTGGGTAGTCTTCACTTGAAGCAGTTAAAGTCAAATCACAAATTCTGACATAATTTATGAAACGAGTCATGGGAATTAATTCACACACAGGGGAATGATTAAGTTAGGCGAGTTCCATATGACCTTAAAAAACAAAATATAATCATATAAAACGAGCCATGGCAAATTGATTCACACAGAGGGGAATGATTATTCCGGCGAGTTCCATGTGACAAAAACAAACAAATTATAAACACATGAAATGTAAATTAATAATCCGACCTTCTTTAAAAGTTGATTCAAATCAATTCTCCAAATTTTAAGCGGACAAAACACCAAAGCGACAATTTTTATAAACCCCATTTAAAACAGAAACGAGACCGTCTCGTTTGACGCATCTCGTTTCTAACCTTAACCCTAACCCAAAATTATGAAAAATCTATCTTTATTTTAATAAAATCCTTTTTCAGTTTAAAAAGAGAGACCAAAGTCTCTCTTTTTACCTTAACCTTAATCTTAACTTATGAAAAACTTTACTTTTATCAACGAATTTGATCCGTTCATCAAATTCTTATGCAAGTTTATCAAAAATACAAATGATCGCCATAGCGTTTAACAATCATTAACCTTAGTGCAATAAAAAATTATTACAAGAACGTCAGAAAAGCGCACTCAAAACAGGAAAGAATAGCGCACTTAAAAAAGAGCATAACTCAGAACTTTAAAAAATGTAAAAACAGCAACCTTGCTGCTTAGTTCAATACAAAACGATAAGTGATAGTTCCCTTCTGATAAGCAGGCGCCGAGGCACTGCTGTTAAAACGGGCCTTGAGAGCCGCTGCTTTAGCTTCCCGCCACAAATAGCTATCCTGAGTCGTTGAATTTTTAAGGATAGGCTGCGCAGAAGTCACCTTCCCCGTTTTGTCTACAGTGATTTCAACTACAACCTCCCCTACCTCCTGTGAATTATATTCAGGCAGCGGTAACGAGCCCGACAAGCTGCGCCCCGCCAGACTAAAAGAATTACCTGAACTGCCAAGACCAGAGCCAGTACGGCTTTTGGACGAAGGATCACCAGTAACATATCCTTGATTACCGGCACCTTGTGTTTCACCTTCAGATGTTCCGGTGCCATTACTTTTACTAAAAGCCTGATTGGTAGCGTTACGTATGGCGGCTGCCTGACGTTGCATCTCCTCCTTTTTACGCTGCTCTTCGGCCAGACGCTGACGCTCGGCTTCTTCAGCAGCTTTTCGCTTTTCCTCTTCAATTCGTTTCTGTCGCTGAGCTTCTTCATACTCCTTTTGGGCCTCAGCCAAACGTTTCTTTTCAGCCGCCTGGCGAGCCTTCTCTTCCGCTGCCATTGCTGCTGTTTTTTCAAAATCCTGAGTAATATTGCGTTGTTTAACCGGCTCTGCAGCCGATGGAGGAGTAGAAGCCGGTACGGACTGCGCCGCTGGCGGTGTCGTTTCAGGGGCAGACGGCATATTACGAACGGGTTCCGAAGGACCTGAACCGGTAGGACTATCACCAAAGTTCACGAGAATTCCTTCTTCTTCCATCGGTATTGATTTAATGCCCATAACGAACAATAACACCAACAACGCCAGATGAAACAAAACGGTACCAACCGCCCCAAAAGTCTTATCACTTTTCTTCTCTACCATGTTTACTTTGCTCTGGTTGCCAAAATAACCTTATAGCTATTATTTTTAGCGATATTCATAACTTTTACCACCTCTCTCATGGGTACATTCTCATCCACATGCAAAGAAATATATACATCCTGTTCATCGCCAACCCGACGTCTCAACTCCGCTTCAATCTGACTAAACCGCACCGATTTAGTACCTACATAATATCTTAAATCGCGTGTTATTGAAACCGACTCCAAAGGTTTAGCAGCCGCCTGCTGACTACTCTGTGGCAACAACAGCTTTATGGCATTCGGATTAACCAATGTGGAGGTAATCATAAAAAATATCAGCAAAAGAAATACCACATCGGTCATCGATGACATGCTAAACGTAGCATTGATTTTATTTCTTGATCGTAAAGCCATTATAGTTTGTTTTTATTACGCCGGTTCATTCAAAATATCGAGAAACTCCATTGTACGGGCTTCCATTTTGAACACCACCTTTTCAACCCGTGCCACCAAAATATTATAGGCAAAATAAGCCACAATGCCAACTGTAAGACCGGTTACGGTTGTCACAAGCGCGGTATAAATACCCCCGGCCAACTGATCTACCATAATATTATTACCGGCATTAGACATCTCCCAGAACGACTTAATCATACCAATTACAGTACCCAAAAAGCCAATCATTGGTGCGCCCCCCGCCACTGTCGCTAAAGTAGGCAACCCTTTTTCCATACGCGATACTTCCAGGTTACCAACATTCTCGATGGCGGTGCTAACATCATTCAGAGGCCGTCCAATACGGGAAATTCCTTTTTCAATCATTCTGGCAATGGGATGATTATTTGAACTGCATAAAGCCAGAGCCGAATCAATCTTCCCATCATGAATATAATCCTTAATCCGGTTCATAAACGTATTATCTTCTTTGGATACGCGTTTTAACACCATATAACGCTCCAAAAAGATATAAACCGAAATAACGGATAAAACGCCCAGCGGAATCATAATCCATCCACCTTTGAGCATCAAATCAAATAGGTTGATGCTTTGCTCAACCAACACATCACCTTCAGCCTCACCAGTCTCTAATACCTGACCAGCCGATTGTATCATCAAAAAAGGATTCATAAAATTGACCTGTTTAATTAATTATTTCAAAGCACTAAAATACAAATTAAAGAAAGATAATCGGGTCGATCGGGAATGTTTCGAAAACGAATTATTCAAAATCCGTATTCTCATCATCCTTTTTTTTAGTAAAAAAAAGATTCCAGTATTTGCGAACCAATTCTTTTACCTCATCAAATTCTTCTTTAAAAGAGATACCAACGCCCTGTGAAGTAGGCGAAGCCTCATAAATATAATCTTCGTTGGAACGCGTATAGGCATTCGCACGAATGGTGCCACTTTTATTGAGCTTCACATCCAGATCGAAGTCGCCAACCATTTTACTGGTATTGGCTTCATATTTTCCATATCCCACATTTCCGTTAATTGACACCCGGTTATTCAAAATCTGAGTTGATAATGCCAACTCAAACTCCTCGCTCGTGATGTTATCACCCGGACGATAGGCTACCCCAACATCGACATCATTGCTTATTGACGAAAACCAGTTACTTATTTGTGATGACAGCATCTCGGTGGTGGTAAGCAGCGCCGCATTGTTATAGCCATTATCTTCAGTCGTCTGCTCGGCACGCATATACTCAGGAGTATAAAAACGGTTAAGGATAAGCAGCGATAGCACCTGACGGTTCATCTCTTCCTCGGTACCAATAAAGTCAAGAATCAATGATTCGCGGCTTTCCTCGAGTGTTGGAAGTTCAATACCAAATTTAATCACCGGTTGTTGCAGCATTCCGGTCAACATCAAATTACTATAAACCTGTACTCTACGTTGCAGGTCAGTACTACTGCTAACGCTATTGCTCGTGGTCCCTACCAAATCGGACAGCAATGCTTTTAATTTATAAACAGCTTTTATATCAATATCGGCATTGTAAGGATCACCTTGCCATTTGACGGTTCCACCCTGCATAATATCAAATCGCTTATTAATCAGATTCTGCAATGAGAAGAGATATTCTCCGCTCTGAATGGTATAATCGCCATAAAAACGAATTTGCCCCTGACGATTAATACGTATCTGGATATTTCCATTACCCGTACTTTTCAGAATATCACCAATGCGCTCATCAAAAATGATTTGCACTTCGGCATCGGGTGTTGCCTCAATATCCATTTCCAACTTAACACCTGACAGATCAACCACATAATCATCATCCTTTAAAACAACGCTGCTAACATCATCCGATCTACCAGAATCTGTAAATCGTATAAAATTACTTTCACCCACCTCATCTGTTGACTTCACCGGCACAAAAAAACGTGTTCCGGCAGTGGTTTTTCCTGTAATACTGATATCTGCATTCTCAGTTGTTCCGTTAACCATCAAAGAGGCATTTCCATAAACAGTACCATAATAATAAGCATTATCATGCGAACGCGTATCAAGCAACAACATATCATTGGCATCGGCCCTCAAACGAAATTGCAGATCTTTAAAAAAACCGGAATGATAGATAGAGCCATTAAAATGGCCGGTACCTCTCCTGGTATTTTTAAGCGCCATATTCTGAAAACGTATTTCATAAGGATAGAAGGCCACCGAATCGGTGAGGTCATAATGCGTCTTAAGCAAATCAACGTCAAAAGACAAATCGTTCGCCTTAATCGCCCCAATTAGATGTGGCTTGGGCAACGCCCCTACCAGTGCCATCCGTCCCGACACCGTTCCGGTTGTATTCTGTAACACTTTATTTAAAAAGGGATCTAAAAACCCGATGGGTAAACTATCAAGATTCAGCGCCAAATCAAACCTCCGCTCCGAAGGAAAGAAGCTACCATCACCTGATAACCGCGTCTTGAATTCATCCTGTACGCGCGTCTCAATAGACACCGATTTACTTTGCTGATCCCATTTACTGCTAAGGCTAAAGACGCCCATGCGCTGATGGTTAAATTCAAAATCATTCACAGACAAATGGCTCGTTAAGACCGGGTCGCGGAAATAATTCTTCAAAGTTAATTCTCCATCTATAAAGCCGGCAAAAGACATGCGTCCGGTGCTTACATTTCGCAGAAACTGGGACAAATCGAGATCATTAAACCGGACAGCCAGTCCATCCTCCTTTGTTTTATCAATGAAGCCATCCATTGAAAAGAACTGAGGAAAATGTTCTATCCGGAAATTCTTAACACTGATCCCCTCTGGATAAACAACAAATAAGGACTCGTGAATATTCCAAATTGAATCGGCAATAATAATGGTTGAAGGCTGCACGGTTGCCCTGGTAACGAGCCCACGGTTTGGTATGTCTTTAAAAGAGGCAGAAGAATAAATAGCCCCACTATAAGTCGTATTATCCCAATTATTCCAAAAAAGGCTCATCGAAAGAGAATCGTTATTGGCCTTTTGATGCAAACCGAAATTAGGCATCTCCAAAAAGTTACCCACCATTGCGTCATCAGCCCTAACGGTGGACGAGATGCCATCCGCTAAGTTAGATCGCACCTGAACCTGCACGCCCTCGCCTTTAACCCCTTTGTAATTAAACAAATCCAAATGTCCATCAAGGTTCAGGATGCCCTCAGCAGGATTAAAACGGCCATAAAAAGCCCCTTCGTCTGACACCTCTAAACCGGGAATAAACAACCGCAAAGGTTGACTCATTGACTTAAACTGTACATCAAAAACAAAATTATTTGCATCCGAACCAGAAAACTGCAATTTCTTACCTGAAACCAACGCCGGCAGAAAATTATGAAGATAATACCGCACTGTATTTCCAATAGACCTAAACGAATAATTGCCACGTACAAGACCAGCAGCATAGGGTGATTCAAGACGTAATTCCTTAATATCGTTTACCCGGACTGCCTCCATTTTCAAGGTGTCAAAATCCATAACTTCGTTGGGTGTCGATAACAGGCCATCAGACAACACAATATTACCCACCAAATCGTCCAGATGGTTCCCTTCAATGTTAATATTCATATTCACCGATAAAACGCCATCAGTTAGTTGAGGCAATAGATTCAAACGATCCAGCTGAATGTTTTTCAATTCAGCAGAAAAGTTAAACTCAGGCAGGCTGGTTGAATAATCCACTTTCCCAATAAAATTAAGCGATCCAAAAGGATCGTTCATTTTAACACTCCCATCAAAACGTTGATGGTTCAGCAATCCCTGAACGGTAATATTCTCATACGAGTAATCCTTGAACTGAAACTGTCCAATTATCCCGTCAAGAAACACAAAATAGTCATTTTTGGCCCGATGCCGACCTTTTACATTCATGTGCATCGACAGGGTGCCAAGGTTTGAATGCGCACCAAAAAGCCTCCGAAGATTAAAGTTCTCAGTCGACAACAAACCAGCATATACCAGGTCGTCGTTATCTTTAACTTTTAGCCCCATATCCGTTTTCACAACACCTGCCGCAGACGAAAAAGTACCGTATGCTACCAAATCGTTGAGAAACCCGGTAATGTTACCGCTGTACCGAATCGTTTCAAGGCCTTGAATAAACTGCGGTAAATGCCTGCCTTCGTCGGCAAACAGTAACTCAAGATCGCCCGGAACTGTTTCAAAAGAATCAATATCCAGATAAAGAAAAGCATTAAAACCTTCAGACAGCCCATTGACATCAAAGCTGGTGGAGATATACGATTGACTGCCAAATGAGCCTGTAATTCGTCTTCCCTTTAAATTATCAAGCGTTCCATATACCAATCCCGAAAAAGTAACAGGCTGGCTAATCTTAGGAAACTTAGGCACGAACATCGCTATTTCTTCCGTATTAATAACCAACTGACGAGCTTCGGCACGAAAAGACACCGGATTTCCATCGACATCTTCACGCGAAAGGGGAATCTCCAGTAAACCAATATCAAATAATGACTTTTGAGTTCTGAAAGCTAAATTATCAATGGCAATCTTTTCATTGGTAACACGCCCCAATGTTTTCAAACCATCAATTTTCAGCCCAATATCCTCATTTGCAGCAAAATTAACAATTTCAAAAATCAAAGTATCTCCCACCTCCGACAGACGGTTCACATCAAGAGCCAAATTAGTAAAATGAAGCTTCCCGGTGGGGAAAATTTTCCTCTCCGACAATACAGAGTGCGATAAAGAAATATCTCCGTCACGTATTTTAAGTCCCTTTATAGAATAATGCCATTTCACCGAATCGTTACTATTTTTACCCAATGAGTCGATCAAAAAAGTAAAATTCATCTGTTCATCCTGCTCATAAAGATGAATCACCGGTTTCGAGAACTGAATTTTTTTAAGGTACAAATGTTTATCACGAAAAGAAAAATCATCGATTCCGGTACGAACCCTGTCGGCATAAAACAACGTATCGTTCTGTTGATCACGAACCAAAAAGCCAGACAACCGAATACCTGCATAAGGAAGCATGCTCACCCGGTCAATGGAAATATCAGCACTCAAATCACTTGAGAGACGGCTGGTTATAGTCCTGACCAAGGCTGTTTGTATGGCTGGTATCATCAATAGAACAGACGTAACGAGAGGTATTCCCGTTATAACAGCCAGAACAACAAGCCATATTTTGAATGATTTTTTTATAAATTTGTCCTTTGAAAATTAAACAACCCGATACCTAAAAGTGAGCCAAGCCACAATTTGGCCACAAATGTAAACAACTTAACGTGAACCACCTGCCCTTAAAGGCAGGTTTTTACTTAAATAAACCAAGCATGTCAACCATACTTCTCGCAATAGAATCGTCGTGTGACGATACCTCAGCAGCAATCATCAAAAATGATACCATTTTAAGCAACGTCATTGCCAGTCAAAAGGTACATGAGACCTACGGTGGTGTTGTTCCGGAACTGGCCTCCCGTGCCCATCAACAAAATATCATTCCAGTGGTTGATACGGCCATAAAAAATGCGGGCATAAAACTTTCAGACATCAATGCTGTGGCATTCACCCGGGGTCCTGGACTGATGGGTTCCCTTTTGGTGGGGACCTCATTTGCCAAAGGCTTTGCGCTGGCCCGCCAAATACCGCTCATTGAAGTACATCATTTGCAAGCGCACGTCCTGGCCCATTTCATACAAGAACCCGGACAGCAACACACCACCCCAAAATTTCCATTTCTTTGTCTGCTGGTATCAGGCGGCAACAGCCAAATAATTAAAGTAACCAGCCCTTTGGTGATGGAAATAATAGGAACCACTATTGATGATGCGGCCGGCGAAGCCTTCGACAAATGCGCCAAAGTAATGGATCTGCCCTATCCTGGAGGACCATATGTTAATAAGTATGCCATGGATGGTAATGCAAATGCCTTTCAATTCAACAAGCCACGGATTAAAGATTTCGACTATAGCTTCAGCGGACTAAAAACTTCTTTTCTCTATTTTTTACGCGACCGGATAAAAGAAAATCCTGATTTCATCCAACAGAACAGGAATGACCTGTGTGCTTCGTTGCAAAAAACCATTGTTGACATCCTCATGGATAAACTGATAAAAGCATCCAAACAAACAGGCATAAAAGAAGTCGCTTTGTCCGGCGGAGTCTCAGCAAATACAGCCCTGCGCGAAGCCATTACCTCTCAAACAAAACAACGCGGCTGGCATACTTACATACCAAAATTTTCATATACCACCGACAACGCTGCAATGGTTGCCATCACCGGCTACTTCAAATATCTGAAAGGCGAATTTGCCACACACGACATGGCCCCCTTTGCACGATAAAAAGAACAGTGCATTTAATGGATGAACCAATGATTGTTATTTAAGTGTCCTCAAGACCAACCATTTTCTTACCAAACCAAAAAAGCAGTTTAGGCAACCCAATAAATCAAATCATTGGTTATATCGTCAACATTTTATATTCGCACCCCGGGAATCACTTTGAGCCAGAGAAAAAGACTTTAAGTGCAATCTGAATATAAAAAGACACCGCAATATCGTTTAAATCATGGCACCCTCATTAAAATTGAATCTTAAACAATTCACCAAATTTTAAGCGAACGCCAATACCAAAAACAATACTCTACAAACCTTTTTTTAGCGCCGGTCCATAAAGTCGAAAGTTCGGATATTATCAATCTTACGAAACCAACCATCATCTTACCACCTTAAAACCAACTACATATAAACATTATAACTATTTTTAACTAAAGAATTAGTCATTTTGTCAACAAAAGACTTGCTTGACTAAAACATTAGTCATACATTTGTTTAAACTTAAAAAGAAAATCATGCAATTAACCAACGCCGAAGAAGAGATCATGCAAATATTATGGAAACTTAAAGAAGGATTGGTGCGGGATATCCGCGAAGAGTTTCCGGATCCAAAACCCGCTCGCAACACAGTTTCAACCATCGTAAGAATTCTGGAAAAGAAAGGACACGTCGCTCATAAAACTTTCGGAAACGTGCATGTTTACTATCCACTAATAAAAAAAGAAGACTATTCAAAGAGTCAACTATTTGGTGTGATGAAAAAATATTTCGACAATTCCTTCCCTGCTATGGCATCGTTCTTTGCACGCGAAAAGGATCTCACAATCGGACAGTTAGAAGAACTGATGGAAGAAACACGCAAAGAGTTAAAAAAAGAGAATCGCACCACTAATAAATAAAGCCATGGAAGTAGCATTCACATCTTTTCTGCTCAAGTCGACCCTCTGGTTGAGCGCCTTTGGCCTGATGTATTTCATCACGCTGCGCAATGAAAGATATTTCAAGATAAATCGCGTCTTCCTAATAACCGGCCTCATCGCATCATTGTTATTCCCATTATTTACAATCAGATACAACGTAAACATACGACTTCCCGAAGTACCAGTAAATATTGGAGAGATGCAAGTTACACAGCTAGCAGAACATCCGGGGCCTGATATGACCTGGAAAGGAATCGTATCGCTCATCATCATTGCAGGTAGTATTGTATACCTCTTCCGACTTATTAATCAACTATATGAAATACATAAAATCATCCGCAACTCACCCAAACAAAAAGAAGGCCGGTTTACAATTATTACCACGTCAAAGTATCGTCACTCATTCTCATTTTTCTCCTATATTATTATTCATCCCGACGTCACTGCAATTGAAAAACAGGAGATTATAAGGCACGAGTCTGAACACATCAATCAGCGTCACTGGGCCGATCTGCTATTGGCTGAGATAGTAGGACTGCTGCAATGGTTCAACCCGCTGGCCCGCCTCTACATTCACCTGATCCGGCAAAACCATGAGTATCTGGCCGATCGTGAAGCTCTCATTAAAACCCCTCGGCCCGCCATTTACAAAGCCGTACTAATCAATCAAATATCCGGAGGGGAAGTATTACGTTTAACCCATTCATTTAATTACTCACTGAATAATAAAAGATTTACCATGATGAAAAACCGATCTACATCCGGACTGAGGCAACTCAAACCCATTCTGGTTATTCCGGCCATTGCATTACTGTTCTATGCATTTTCGGAACCGACTTACAGCTACATCCCGTCAACTAACACATCCGAAAAGATGGACCAACCGTCGTCTGCCCCATCCGACTTACAAGCAGACATAACCGACACAACCATCCGTCAGAAAGAAACTCCAAAGTCGGTAAAAACATCAACAACAGAAACCATCAAAAAGATAAAAGTAACCGGAGTTGTTACTTCAGATCAGGGCGCTCCACTGGAAGATGCCATCATTCGCATTAAAAACACAAACAGGGGAATACCCGCCGACAAAAAAGGACAATTTCAGATTGAAGAAGTTCCCGAAGATGCCCAGCTGGTTGTCTCGAAAGTTGGTTATATAACAGGCTATACTGCACCCGCTAAAGAACTCCAAATCACCCTTCACAAAAACACAGTCGCATTGAATGAAATAGCTGTTGTAGCTTATGCCCCCTCCAGTGAAACATCGCCAACCATTAACAAACAGACGACAACACCACCACAGGTCACCATCAAAGGAACATCAAAAGATCACCCACCGCTGGTTATTCTTGACGGACAAGAGATAACTCTGAAAGAAATGTCAAAAATAAGTCCCGACGCCATTCAATCCATCGATGTCATTAAAGACACGGTTGTTATTAAAGAAAAATATGGCAAAGTCAATAACAGCGGGGTTATAATTATCACCACCAAAAAAGAAGAACCAGAAAACGACACCGTCTTTAAAATAGTTGAAGAAATGCCAGAATACCCGGGAGGTCAGGAAGCCTTGAGGGAGTTTGTAGCCAGTAATATTAAATATCCGGCAGAAGCACAAAAAGGAAAAATTGAAGGCAAAGTTTATGTAACATTCATTATTTCTGCGAAAGGGAAAGTAGAAAATACTGAAGTAATCAGAGGGGTACATGAAACACTTGATAAAGAAGCCCTTCGTGTAGTAAATGCTATGCCCGACTGGAAACCGGGCATGCAACGAGGCAAACCGGTGGCCGTGGAGTACACCATCCCGATCAATTTTGCTTTGCAATAACAAAAAAACTCAAAACAACTTGATTATGACGCCATTGACATTATTCCTTATCAAATCAACCCTCTGGACGACGGGTTTCCTGATAATATATGTTCTGTTTCTAAAAAATGAAAAAGACTTTGTCACAAACCGAATATTTTTAAACACTGGCGTTGTATTTTCCTTACTACTTCCTTTTTGGACAATTAAATGGGCAAACGTCATCAGTGCATCGCCATTGATAAATACACAAGGAAAAATTCTGGCAGAACTCCCGGTTGTGCAAAGTATAACAGAAACACAAGCCATCATCAACTGGAACCACTATTTAACAATCATTTACCTGTGCGGTATCGTCCTATTTCTAATTCACCTGATCTGGCAAATCAGCCGCACCATTTTAATCATAAAAAAAAGTGACATAGAACAATCCGGTTCGTACAAAATAATTAAATCACCCGATATAGCTGCAGCTTACTCCTTCTTCACCTATATATTTGTCAACAATGACACCCCCGACTATGAATTAAAGGAGATTATCAAACACGAAGCTGCACATATTGAAGAGAAGCACTGGCTGGATATTTGGCTGGCAGAGACATTACGCATAGCACAATGGTTCAACCCCATAGCGCAGCTATACGGTCATTTCATGCGTCAAAACCACGAATATCTGGCGGATCAAAAAGCTTTGCAAAGGACAAAAGATCCAGCGCGATACAAAGCTGCGCTACTTAACCAGCTCATTGGCGGAGACCTGTTCCGTCTGGGGCATTCATTCAACTATTCACTTAACCAAAAACGCTTTAACATGATGAAAAAAGAAGCAAGTACATCCATCAGTAAACTTAAAACACTATGGATGATTCCAATGATGGTAATAATAATCTACGCCTGCTCGCAAGCCGATGAGAGCTTCCCGGATTCAAATAATCTTTCCGACGAAAATTATGTGTATGTAATTGACGGGTCGGTTTACAACATCACTCAGGAACAGGTATTTAAAATATTAACACCCGACGAAATAGAAAGTCAGGATCTAATACAAGAAGGGCCGGAACTTCTTAAATACGGAAGTTCGAGCACCACAGGCATCGTCAAAATCAATTCAAAAGAAGGTATCTTCAACAAAAAATGGATAGAAACGGACATGAATTCGGATATCAATAAAAAAGCAACATTTATGATTGTTGAGGAGATGCCTGAATTTCCCGGAGGCAATGAGGCCTTAAAAGAATATCTGGCAGAAACCATAAATTATCCGGAAGAAGCCATCGCCAATGACATAGAAGGCAAAGTATATGTACAATTCGTGATCGATGAAAACGGCAACACAAAAGATACAAAGCTCCTGCGAAGCCCCAATTTGTTACTGGGCGAAGAAGCATTGAGAGTAATCAGGGAGATGCCTGCGTGGACACCAGGCTATCAAAGAGGCGTTCCGGTCAGGGTCAACTACACAGTTCCCATTAATTTTGTACTATAGGGCATGTCAACAAAATCCGCCCCATAAAAAAACGGCGCACAGACAAACATCAATTGTTCTCTGTGCGCCGTTATATATAATAAAAACAGGAAAACAGCTCAATGACAGAAGGTGACACCAATCAGCTCGGCTAAGAAAAAATGGATAACAGTTCCCTTATTTCATTGGTCTTATCAATCTGACCAGCCGTTTCGTAGGCATACAGCAAATTATTAAGCATTCGCCGGACAATCTCCCGATTGTGGCAAGGCAAAAAATAGGATTCCAACAAATCAAGCTTTTGCTGTCGGATAAAAAATTCAATTTCCTTACGGCCTAATACAGCTCCTTTGTTAATGGGGTTAATATAAAACAAAACCGAGCCCTCAACACCATTTTTGGAATGCACCAAATCGATGCCATCGTCCATATAAGCCAGTATAAAATTTTTGGGTAAATTAACGCCAAATACAGGTAATCCAAGCCTTTGCGCCACTACCGAATAAATAACCGATAAAGAAATAGGATTTCCCTTTCGGGTATCAAGCACATCGCAGACAAGAGAGTTCTGCGCAGCCATAAAATTGGTTTTATTGCGGGCATATCCATAAACATCAAACATGATATGATTAATGATCCGGACTTTCTCAAGCGCCGTTAAATGATCATTCAACTCCAACCAGACATCCGTTTTAATTTTTGTCAGCTTGGCATTGACATCTTCATACTGCAACTCCGGATACTGGTATTTGGACACCAGATAAGCACCATACAACAAATCATCAGATGAAACCAGCCAGTTTCGCAACTCACCTTTAACATTTCGAAACTGCAAGGTGTGAATCAAATTTTCCAGGCGTCGCTGATACCCTGCATCCATAGTCATCTCCCAGGCCCTTTCAAGCTCCGGCACAATCACCACTTCTTCTTTCAGCAATTCTCCCTCCACCGCACTGAAGATCTCTTGATTTGGATCATCCAACAAAGTTATTAATGCCTGAATCTTCTTTTTATCCATAGGATTGGTTAGCTATATCAAGATTAATGAATGCAAAAAAACAATTGTTTTTCATTCTTTTATTTGATGCTTGATAAAAAAGGTCCAACTTCTGCGTTAAGGTTATCTTCAATAAGGTCATTTAGGACTGTAAACTCACAGTTATCAAACCGGGCAAGCCTTGTATTTGAACTTTTATATTTCAAACACTTAGTTTATGAACAGACTCTATTTTGAGAGTGCCTGAAAAACATAACCGACCAACTGCTTAACCACTTTTTTATAGTCCTTACTATAAGTGCCCTGCCAACGGTTGGCTATAATAACACAAACGGTAACCGCCTTATGTCCTAACAAAGCCGAGAGACCATATATTGCGGAACACTCCATCTCATAATTGGTAATTCGATAGTTGTTATACCTAAACGCAGTCACCGCTGAATTCAAATCCGGCATTGCTAAAGGCAAACGAAGCACCCGACCTTGCGGACCGTAAAAACCCGGCGCAGAAATGTTCACGCCTTTAATAACCGGCGCTCCTTCCAGTCGTTTGACCAAATCGTCATCGGCATTAACAACATAAGGGGCATGCAGCGACTTAATCCAACCGGTATGATCAACAAATGCCTTTTCAAACCCCAGGTCAGCCACGCCATCCCGGCCATCATAAAAATTCAGCAACCCATCGAAACCAATGGCTTTCTCGCTTAACACCCAACTGTCGACCGGCAAATCCTCCTGTAAAGAACCGGATGTACCCACACGAACAATGGTAAGCGTAGTGTGCTCAGCCTTTGGCAGCCGCGTTTCAAAATCAATATTAACCAATGCATCCAGCTCGTTCATGACAATATCGATATTATCGGTACCGATACCTGTCGATAAAACAGTGAAAGCGACCTCATTAAAGACGCCTGTTTTCCACACAAACTCCCGGTTATAACCGCTGTAATCGATACGGCTCATAAAGCCGGCGACCATATCAACCCGACCGGGGTCACCCACCAAAATGACCCGTGATGCCAATTGTCCGGGTTTTATATGAAGATGGAATACAGAACCATCGGGATTAATTATCAATTCAGAATTCGCAATAGGTTTCATACAAGTTATTTAACACTAATAAAATTTCTATTCACCAATATCCGGGCCGGTTTTATGCTCATACCACAGCCTGAATAAAATGAGATTCCAACAGGAACAACTACCACAGCACCACATTATTGTGAATAAACGTATTCAAAATAACAAAAAATATATGGAAATACAAGAAATTAATTATCAACAGTCTATTAACAACTGATATCCAGAGCAAAACCGTCTTTTTAAAGAGATATGCAAATCTTAGTTTCACAACCGCAAAAATCTTGTTATTTTTGTGCAAAATTTCAACTATGATACAACGTATTCAAACCGTATATTTACTGTTAGCACTCTTTTTAACCGGTGATCTGTTTTTCATCAACATGGCCAATCTGGCTTCGGAAACAGCCACCTACAAACTGATCTATTCCGGCATCGAAGAAGTCGCTTCAACACCGGCAGCTCCTGTAATGCCAGCCAGTGCGCTAACCATTCTCCTCTGTATGACAGTCCTTTTAATTGTGATAACTATTTTTATGTTTAAAAAAAGGTTGTTACAGATACGAATAGCCGGCCTCTCATTGGGACTATTGGCCGGGTTATCAGGGCTGATATTCTATTTTGGCAAGGCAGGTGCAAAAGAACTGGCAGCCGAAGTCAGTTACACGCCGGCAATAGTACTGCCTCTCATAGCCATCATTCTCGTAATACTAGCCATTCGTGCAATAGGGAAAGATGAGGCATTGGTGAAAAGTCTGGATCGAATCCGCTAATTAGTGTTTGTCTATAAAGCCAACTTCTGCGTTATGCTTGTCATAAAAACAGTTGTTTACGAAAAGTAAACGCCTTGATTTTTATGACTTCGCAAGCCTTGAATTTGAACTTTATAGTTCAAACACCTGGTTTATGGACAGCCTCTAAATAATGTTTGTCTATAAAAGCCAACTTCTGCATTATGCTTGTCATAAAAACAGTTGTTTACGGAAAGTAAACGCCTTGATTTTTATGACTTCGCAAGCCTTGAATTTGAACTTTATAGTTCAAACACCTGGTTTATGGGCAGCCGCTAATTAGTGTTTGTCTATAAAGTCAACGCCTTCGTTACGTTTGTATAACTGTTTGGTTTACGCCCTTACAGGGCTTTGTTATATGGTCGCTCAGATACACAGGGCGTTGCCCTATGCTGTTGCTTACGCCCTTTCAGGGCTATTGGTGGTTATCTGGAAAGTGCGGCTACTGCGTTACATTTGTTCATTTTCACGCACTGAAAGTGCAGTATGCAAACTTGTTTGCAACAATACCGAACGTAGAAAAATTCAATTTATTAAAATACTGCCACTGCAAGTAATTTCCTTAACGAATATTTCCGGAGGCGGAAAACAACCCCAATATCCCTTAAAACTCAGAATACCCACCTTAAATCCGGGTTTAAATCACATCTCTAAATTTCAACCTAACACCAATAATTATCAGACATAAAAAAGACGGAATAACATTGAGCCATTAAAACGACCCAATACATTCCGTCATTATACAATCGTTGAAACAAGGTTTCGAAGTCAGCTCGACACTTTATTCCACCTCCACAGCGGGATGGGGTAAAAACTTCTTTTGAAAAATAAGCAAGATCATAATTCCCACCGAAATAGAAGCATCGGCCACATTAAACACAGGCCGGAAAAAGATAAAACGTTCGCCACCAACCCATGGCAGCCAATCGGGATAAAAACCTTTCCACAGTGGAAAATAGAACATATCGACCACTTTACCATGCAAAAATGGGGCGTAACCTCCCCCATCGGGTAAAAAGGCAGCCACATTACCATAGCTGGCATCAAACAACAAACCATAAAAAGCGCTGTCGATAATATTACCCAAAGCGCCGGCCAATATCATGCTGACACACACAATGAGGCCCATTGACGATTTCTCATCTTTCGCAATTTTATAAAGATACCAGCCGATACCAAATACCGCCACGATACGAAAAACACTGAGAACCACCTTTCCAAACTTACCGGACAGTTCCATACCAAAAGCCATCCCGTTATTCTCAACAAAATGAATAATAAACCAATCGAAGATATGATATTCCTGACCAAGCATCATATTGGTTTTGATCCAAATTTTCAGTCCCTGGTCAATTAATAAAACGGCTAAAATGATAATCAATGATTTGGATAACTTGTTCATCACGAAAAGTTTTAAAAATAAAAAGGGCTCGTGGAATAATAAAAAACGCACAAGACCCTTCAAGCACTTAATAAACGTGTTGATAGCAAAAGATAAAACACGATAAAATGCTTACTTCTGATTTAACTTAGCATCAATGCTCAATGTTGCATGAGGAACCGCCCTAAGCCGCTCTTTGGGGATAAGCCGTCCTGTTTCACGGCAAATACCATACGTCTTATTTTCGATACGGATCAGCGCAGCCTGCAAATGCTGAATAAACTTTTGCTGGCGCTGAGCCAGTTTACCGGCTTCTTCCTTCGATAATACAGAAGCACCTTCTTCCAGCACTTTAAATGTAGGCGAAGTGTCCTGGGTATCATTACCATCCTCCATCGTGATAGTATTCTTCAACAACTCGTAATCCTTTCGGGCTTTATCAAGTTTTTGGAGAATCAATTCTTTGAACTCCTGGAGTTCAGCATCTGAATATCTGGTCTTTTCGCTCATAATACTTGGTATTAAGGAATACTATTAACTCTTTTCAATAAAAATATATGTCACCAAATCAGCATCCAGTTCAACAGAAATTGCCTTTTCCCCACACTTATCCACCAGCTTAATTTCCTGCGCCAACACCTGCGTTCCTATGTAATCGGAATACTTCGTCACAGCGCTGTTAATGGCCGCATGCTTCTGTATCTGCAAGCTAATTTTATCTGTCACATCCAATCCACTATCTTTTCGAATATTCTGGATGCGATTTATCAGTTCACGCGCCACGCCTTCTTCACGCAGTTGGTCGGTAATGGTGATATCCAAAGCCACAGTAATACGGCCATCGTTCGCCACCAGCCAACCGGGAATATCCTCGCTCAAAATTTCAACATCCTCCAACAGCAACACAATCTCCTCGCCATTGATATTGACAGGAAACCGTTCGTCACGCTCAAACACTTTTATATCATCGGCAGTCATGTTATTAACAGCTGCGGCGATTAATTTCATCAGTTTACTGTATTTCGGTCCAAGGGTTTTAAAATTAGGCTTAATTTTCTTCACTAAAACGCCGCCATCGTCTTTCAGATATTCTAATTCCTTTACATTAACCTCGGCCAAAATCAGATCTTTAACCGCCTCCAGCTGATCCTCGAATGTTTGATTTAACACCGGCACCATAATTTTCTGAAGCGGCTGCCGCACCTTGATGCTCACCTTACGACGCAATGCCAGCACCATTGAAGAAATCTGCTGAGCATAAGCCATCCGTTCCTCCAGATCCTTATTAATCAAAGCATCGTCACACTCAGGCATGGTCCCGATGTGAACCGACGATTCGGAATGCAAACCTGATACCAAATTTAAATCAGTATACAAACGGTCCATATAAAAAGGAGCAATGGGCGCTCCCAGTTGAGCCACGGTTTCGAGACACTGATATAAGGTCTGATAAGCTGCCAGTTTATCGGGTGTCATACCACCGCCCCAAAAACGCTTACGATTCAGCCGCACATACCAGTTACTCAGATTTTCTGTAACAAACTCCTGAATGGCTCTGCCGGCACGCGTTGGTTCATAGCTCTCGTAAGCATTTACCACGTCTTTCACCAGGCTATTGAGCAAAGAAATCACCCAACGGTCTATTTCGGGTCGTTGAGACACAGGCACCTGTGGTTCCTGTCCGGTAAACCCATCAACATTGGCATACAACGAGAAGAAAGAATAGGTGTTATACAGCGTCCCAAAAAATTTCCTTTTCACCTCATCAATACCTGAGATATCGAATTTCAGGTTATCCCATGGTTGCGAATTGGTCATCATGTACCACCTCAACGGGTCGGAGCCATACTCTTCAATAACAGAGAACGGATCAACAGCATTGCCCAATCGTTTGGACATTTTATTCCCTTTCTTATCGAGAACCAAACCATTGGATATAATATTTTTGAAAGCCACCGAATCGAACAACATGGTTGACAACGCATGCAGGGTAAAAAACCAGCCACGCGTCTGATCCACACCTTCAGCAATAAAATCGGCCGGGAAAGGGATGGACGAGGCCGCATTGTCAATATCGGCATCGGGCTGTTCAAAAGGAAAATGCATCTGTGCATAAGGCATAGCACCTGAATCGAACCAAACATCAATCAGGTCGGGTTCGCGATACATTAGCCTGCCATCGTCAGACACCAAAATAATATCATCAACAAAAGGACGGTGCAAGTCAAATTTTTCGTAATTGGCCTTGCTGTTATCGCCTTCCACAAATCCGGCCAACGGATTTTTATCCATCACACCGGCTGCAACGGCTTTTTCCACTTCCCGGTACAACTCGGCAACCGAGCCGATGCATATTTGAGCAGAACCATCTTCGGCCCTCCAAATTGGCAGTGGCGTGCCCCAGTAACGGGAACGACTGAGATTCCAGTCCACAAGATTTTCGAGCCATTTGCCAAACCGACCGGAACCGGTACTTTCGGGCTTCCAGTTGATGGTGTTATTTAAGGCGATCATACGATCACGAAGCGCCGTCGTTTTAATAAACCAGCTATCAAGCGGGTAATACAACACAGGCTTATCTGTACGCCAGCAATGCGGATAATTGTGAACATGCTTCTCGACTCTGAAGGCTTTATTTTCCTTTTTCAGCATAACCGACAAATCGATATCAAGCGAAGCATCGGCATCGGTGAGCTTCTCGTCGTAAGCATTTTTCACGAAACGGCCGGCATACTCTCCATAGGCTTTAACATCCACCTGATTTTTAACAAAATCGGCATCAAGATCTTTTATGAGGAAAAATTTACCAGTGCGGTCGACCATTGGCTGTCGCTTACCTTCACGGTCAATCAAAATCAGAGGTGCAATACCTGCAACCTTGGCCGCCCTGTCGTCATCGGCACCAAAGGTCGGTGCTATATGGACAATGCCGGTACCATCCGACGTTGTGATAAAATCACCGGTAATAACTCTGAATGCGTCGCCCATGGGTTTAATCCATGGTATCAATTGCTCGTAGGCAAGTCCTTTTAACTGACTGCCTTTAAATTCGTCAAAAACCTGAAAAGGAATTTTTTTATCACCCGGCACATACGCCTCAAGTTTCAGACCGGCATTTTTCTCATTAAAATAAGCGCCAACCAGATCTTTGGCCACAATAACGGTAACCGGCTCGCCGGAATAAGGGTTGAATGAGCGTACCTTAACATAGGTAATATTGGCACCCACAGCCAAAGCGGTATTGGATGGTAACGTCCATGGTGTGGTAGTCCATGCCAGAAAATACAAGTCAGTGCTGACGTCATTAAACAGAAACTCTGAGTCGCTATTCCTGATCACTTTGAACTGAGCGGTACAGGTCGTATCTTTTACATCGCGATAGCATCCGGGCTGATTTAGTTCATGGGTACTCAAACCCGTCCCGGCAGCCGGTGAATAGGGCTGTATGGTGTATCCCTTATATAGCAGGCCTTTATCAAATAACCTTTTGAGCATCCACCACAGGGTTTCGATGTAGCGGTTATCATAAGTGATATAGGGATTTTCCATATCCACCCAATAGCCCATCTTTTCGGTCACATCTTTCCACACGTCGGTGTACTTCATGACATCCTTACGGCAGGTCATATTGTATTCGGCCACAGAAATTGTTTTACCAATATCCTCTTTGGTGATACCAAGCGCCTTCTCCACACCCAACTCAACAGGTAAACCATGGGTATCCCATCCGGCCTTACGATGCACCAGATAACCCTTTTGAGTTTTAAAACGACAAATGGCATCTTTAATGGTACGGGCCATCACATGGTGTATTCCGGGCATGCCATTGGCCGACGGGGGTCCTTCATAAAAGATGAATGAAGGGTGTCCCTCACGCGATTTCAGACTTTGCTCAAACGTATGTTGCTCCGACCATTTTTTAAGTACCTCTTTGTTAACAAGAGAAAGGTCCAATCCCTTATATTCAGGAAATTTCTTGTTCATTGTAAATTGTCGTTTTTATCCTCTTTAAAAAAACGTACAAATATAGACTTTGGAAGCCTGAAAAACAAGAAATATTATGGCGGCCTTAAATGCGGCTACCGACGCCAAAAACCGACTGAGTAAATCATATTTACCAATAAAGTCAACGACTTAGTCGGGCTTGCCATAAAAAAGGTCGGTTACAAAAAGCAAACGCCTTGATCTTTATGACCTGGCAAAACTTATGTTTTGAACTTTATATTTCAAACCACCTGGTTTATGGAGAGGCACTGGTTAGAGTGCGGCTGATTTGTATAACTGTTTGGCTTACGCCCTTACAGGGCTATGTTATATGGTTGCTCATATACATAGGGCGTTACCCTATGCTGTTGCTTACGCCCTTTCAGGGCTATTGGTGGTTATCTGTAAAGTCCGATTAGTTTTACACCATCCAACGCCTCTTTTACCAGAAGCAAAGTATGCCCTGGAGAAAAAACGGACCAATACCACCGGATGAATCCCGAATGTTGGTATGGAGAACAAACCTCAAAAATCGATTCCACATTATATAAGGAGTACCATTGCAATCGGGTTTAATTCAACATTGAGCACATATTTGGCCAAAAGCCAAAAACGATGCTTAAGTGTTGTAAAACGTTTTTTATTCCGATTTAATGTCGTCCTCCGTTTCAAATCTTCCGTCCGAACCTGCTGAAACAATTAATTCAGTTGTAGCTCTACCGGGATGTCCTTCAACCTAGAGTAATCGCTGGGTCGTGCCGACCGCTCATACTCCTATATATTGGCATCAGTTATTTCATCTTAGCAGAAACTACTACCGCATTAATACTCTGACTAAAAGAATTTCTGCCAATATTCATTACTTTATCTATTTTAATATCATATCCTTTGGATAAAATTTTTCGATATAGACAGTCAAATATACTGTTGTTTTCTTCGGGCTTATTTCCGTCATCAAACTTTAAGCTTAAAAATGAACTGTTACTTAATGGTCTTATCAAAGCATAATTTGGCAAATCAAGGATGCTATGATTAGTTTCTATATGCCCACCAAAACCTGATTCAAGAAAAGCTATATCTGAGCTCAATGATAAGTCAGCTAGCTGATCAAATGTGTAAAACACTTGTTGTTTGTTTATTAAGACCAAAATCATTGCTAGTTCCGTAGGATCTACCTTAAAATGACATAGGGAAGAAGCCGCACTATATCTTTCAATTGGGTTTAAATTTAATTTCAATAAGTCTTTCAATTGGTCATTTGCCCAACCCAGAATACTAGTCTCTTGACCTGCAAAGTCTCCAACTTCTCTTTTTGCCGATTTTGCTTTAAAATCAATGTAACCAACAAAATAATCACTATTCCTATTATGCACAGAATGAGCTAACCCACCAACTGTTGAGACACTAAGAAAGTTCTGTTCATTACTTAAAGTAGTACTTATAGCTGCAAAACCAAACTGCTTACTATCTTCAATTATTGGTTTGAGTCGGTCAATATTTTTACTTATATATTCTTTATTCTGAGAAAGTATTCTATAATCTAAAAAGCTAATGGTGCTTAACCATTCATTTTTATCAAAATCTGGACTATTTATAGGGGAGTGTATTTTCGATTCAGCTTCATCCTTATCTTTAAAATGTACTTTAACATCAAGACCAGCAAATAAAGCTGATAAATAAGAAGAAAAGGGGACTTTGAAATTTTTAGACCCCATACGGTTAGTTTTAATTTCAATCATCAAATCATCAGAAAGAATCGAAGGTTTGAGCTTCAATTTAACTCTTGTTGAAACAGATGAATGGAAACCTTCAATGAATCCTTTTTTTAGTATTGGTCTAAGAGTAAATCCTTCTTTGAATTTCAGTTGATGAATTTCAGATAATCCGTCTTTCCAGTTTCTTGATTCTACAAAGACAGAATCAGCAATCATAAAAATAGAATAAAACCCTATGCCGAATTTACCGATAGATTTAAATCCTGAAGAACGTAACCCTGGGAATTCACTTTTAATTAAGCTAGAAGTCCAAAAGCTCGTTCCAAAATCTAAAAGTGGTCCTGTAAGTACTCTTTCTGACATTCCTATACCATTATCTTCAACTATTAGAAATGTATCATTAACAGTTTTTTCAATTTTAATAGTGACCTTACCTTCAAATTGATTTTCTACAAAAGACCTAGCATAAATCGCATCTCTAGAGTTTTGAATTAGCTCCCTTATGGTTATACCCAATAAATCTGAACCTGTACCATATAGCATTTCACCACCTAAATTATCTATTAGTCTTTCAATATTTCCGACATGGACTTGTGCAGAACAAGGCTTCCAATTATCAACTTTTATGAATTCTGACAATTGTTCCGGTGATTCAACTCCTTTTACTTTTTTTACTTTAAAGGTTAGGCTCTTATCTCTTTGGGATAGCAATGTATTACATGAACGTATTTCTTTCTCGACAAGACATATCGCATCATAGGCAACAAACCAAGAAGCAGAATCATCTTCTTTAAAATCAATAGTTGAAGTAAAAAGAAGCGTCTCTTTATTTGGATCAGATTGATCAATGTCTACTTTCGAAATTCTATTTTGAGCTTGCCAATGATTAAAGGAAATACCATTTCTTTTTATTAGAGCATATAGAAAATCGGGAGCCCTCAGATTGTCAAGGTGTGCTGCATCCGCACATCTAAGAATACAAGCAATCTTAACAGGGTCTATTCTCCATTCTCTTGGAAAATTAGGAAGTGAATTTTGTTGGTAAGAAAGTTTAGTTGCTATTTGCTCAATATCCCAATGGTGACTAGAAGCAATTTGACCAATTAATTTTCCTAAATGTTTTCTTAATGCTTGGTTTTCTAGAAGATAAAGTTCTTGTCCATTATCAGGATCTTTCCAAGATCTTTCAAGTAATGATTCTGCTTGAATCGCGTGAAGTTCTCTAAGTGCCGTAAAGTCAGCCTGACTTTTTAATTCATCAAGCTCATAATTATTCGTGTATAATTGTAATTCAGCAAAAGCGTCTTTCCACTGATGAGTTTTCCTTATTCCTTCTTGTCCATTTTCATATGCTTCAAAGCAAAGAGCTGAATCATGAATTAAAATAGCACCACCAAGTACGAAACCTTCTAAAGAGTTTAGGTTATAGTTTTCTCCAACAATTAAAGAAGCTGTATCCCAAAGAGAGTCTAAATGAGAAATTTCATGTTGGGTTAGACCTGGCAGAATTGAAGAAATTCTTGAAACGAGGACAGAAGTATTCTTTCTAAAAGAGACAAACGCACTTCTAAGTTCTTCAATTTTTTCGGAATTAGATATATCATCTTTTATTCCTAAAGTATTCTGCCAAATACTTGTTCGTTTATAATCTTCCATATGGTAAATTCAAGGTTTAATTGATGCTAACTATTCAGTAACCCCACTTGCGGTAAAGTTATATTTGCTTTGTCATATGTTATTTGTAGGACTAATGTAACAATTATTTAAACAGATAAGTCTTCGGGAGGGCTTTAGATGCTGTAACCAACAAGACACCTCCCTTAAAAATTTCAAGAATATGAGGTTACATATTGTATTGTCTAAAGAATTGGTTTTAAGCCAAAGAAGGGACAATTTTCAACTTTTGAGTTACAAGATGCTCTCTATTTTTAAACACAAAGCGTTTAATGCAGCACAATGAAAGCATGGGCATTATTCTCAAAAACATAAAAAAACGACAAAAGGTCCATAGTATTTATTTGTAGTTCTACCGGGATGTAGTTCAACCTGGAGTAATCGTTGGGTCGTACCGAGTGCTCATACTCCTAACATATTGTAACCAGTTGATTTTATTTAAGTAAATTCTGAATCTCAATTTTCAAAGTAGGTAAATGTCTTAATATTGTTCCCCAAATAATCTCATTATCAATTTTATCATACCCATGAATTACTCGATTACGCATACTAATAATCTGTTTTTTACTTGAAATATTTAAAGTTGAATCCAGTTCTTCAATCCGACCCATTGCCTCACCAATAATTTCAAATTCCCTCTCGACAGCTCTTCGTAACATTTTATCAGTACTATAAACATTAAAATCACGCTTTCCGCCAAGAAAATTTTCAATAGAATCAATCGACTCCTGAATATCAAACAAATATTTCTTAAGTTCAAGATCCATAAAGCAAAGTCTTAGTTTGATTAATTGAATTAATGAAATAGGGATTTGATAATGATTTTTCAGTAACTAAATCAACAGGTCTATGAAATAAGTTCTCAAATTTATCAGCCAAATCAAAATAAGTATCCGCATAATCTCCATAATCCATGGGCATAAAGGAAATTAGTAAATCTATATCGCTTCTGTCATTGAATTTATCTGTGCATACCGAACCAAAAGCGAATAAAGTCCTAACATTATGAATCATACATAATGTTTTGAT
The DNA here is from genome assembly GCF_052400685.1 of Geofilum sp. OHC36d9. Classification (NCBI taxonomy): domain Bacteria; kingdom Pseudomonadati; phylum Bacteroidota; class Bacteroidia; order Marinilabiliales; family Marinilabiliaceae; genus Geofilum; species Geofilum sp. OHC36d9. The sequence continues at coordinate 56,919 of NZ_JBQTGJ010000011.1, read as the reverse complement.
TTTATCTATATTGTCTATTATTAATCTTTGCATATCAATATTTTGTACAAATTTACATTTGCGAATGTACTTATGCAAGTGCAGATTCAATTGGTTACAACGTTACGGCTATAAAGCGTTGGCTTGTGTTGCGCCTGCGGAAAGCCTATTGCGTATGAGCGTATGAGCCATTGTTGTGGTGTCGTTTTTATTTTTACGGAAAATTTATGGCTCCCTGTTTTTGAACTAAAGTCCAATTTTCTTTTTTAATTTCAGCTGTATCTATTTGTTCTGCCCAATTCCAAAGTCCTAAAATTGGCGTTAACTTCACTGTTCTTTGTCCACCGTAACCAAATGCACCAATATCCCATAATTGCTGGTTAATTGTCACGTTAGGATTTTCCCTATTCTCATAAATTATTTGTTCATCGACCCAAGCCCCAAATCCGTATGAAAACATTAGGAATACTATTCCGAAAAACATTACTCCTGCTATTATTGGTGTCAAAATTCCGATAGCAATATTTGTTTTCTTTGGTCTGTCCTTCTTTAAAGTCCAAGCGAGAGTCAGCAAAATTGCAATTGGAAGTCCTTGTAGAATTATGTCGTAGAAAAAATGCATATGATGCCAATCAATGAACTCTATTGGAACAGTTTGTCCAATTGTCATTGCGTAGATTGCAATTCCAAAGAACAGTAAGGTGATCCACTCAAATATTTTTTGAATATGTTTCATTTTGAAGGCCAGACAGATTTATTAGTCAAAAGGTTTTCAATTTTGTCTTGAATAAATTTAGGTGGATATACGTGCAAAGTTCCAATCGCCACTAAAAACCAACCTGAAATGGAAAGAATTTGGTTTGGAACTGTTTCGGTCATATCCACTCCATCAATTCGATATGTTATTTCTTCCACAAATCCTGGCATTAAAGAAATTGCACATGCAACTAAACCTAAAAGTCCGATTAAAACTGGAACATAGAAATGAGTTCTCCACCAAGTATTCAGTCCGTTATTAAGACGGATTGGAAGTCCAACAAATCCGCAGACTATTACTGTCAATATAGAGAATAAAATTGCTAAAATTGGTTGGAATAATGTCAGTCCAACGAAATTTGCAAATCCGCCTTGGTAGTCGAACATTGCAAATAGCATATACAGAATAAAAGTCGTTCCGATTGTCAGTCCAACTTGAATTAAAATTGTCGCTATTTTGATTATTCTAGTCAATTCAGTTTGTCTTCTTTTAATGCTCCACAACTATTCAATAACCTCACTTACGGTAAAGTTATATTTGCTTTGTCATGTGTTATTTGTAGGACTAATGTAACAATAATTTAAACAGATAAGTCTTCGGGAGGGCTTTATATGCTGTAACCAACAAGACACCTCCCTTAAAAATTTAAAGAATATGAGGTTACGTATCGTATTGTCCTAACGGCATATTCTAAGACAATGAGATGCTGATTTTTAAGTTCAAGTTACAATGATCACTCATTTTTGAAACCCCCTTGCGCAGAACCATTCTGCTCTTGAGCAGAATCATCCGGCACTTGTGCAGAATCATCCGGCACTTGTGCAGAGCCATCCGGCACTTGTGCAGAATCATGCGGCACGTGTGCAGAGCCATCCGGCACTTGTGCAGAGCCATCCGGCACTTGTGCAGAGCCATCCGGCACTTGTGCAGAGCCATCCGGCACTTGTGCAGAGCCATCC
>NZ_JBQTGJ010000011.1:0-55129 GCF_052400685.1 Geofilum sp. OHC36d9 | reverse complement strand
GAGCCATCCGGCACTTGTGCAGAGCCATCCGGCACTTGTGCAGAATCATGCGGCACTTGTGCAGAGTCATCCGGCACTTGTGCAGAGCCATCCGGCACTTGTGCAGAATCATGCGGCACTTGTGCAGAGTCATCCGGCACTTGTGCAACGCTGCCGCACGATTGTATCGTGTGGCTCATTATAAATAAACAAAATCCTTACTTTATTTAAAAGCCGGCTCTTAATATTTAATCTTTTAAGAATACACTGTTTGCTATCGCAAGCAAGCCTTCTATCAATTAAAGCTTATGGTACACGATACAATCGTGCACCAGCGGGGGGGGCATCTGGCCATATTTGATTGCCATCAAAATCTACTTCTTTAACCTTCTTATTTGTTTTGGGGGCTGAAACATCCCCTGTAGGGGTAATAGTCGGTTAAAGATACAATTTCTGCGTTACCTGTGCCAGTTTTTTGTCCGGTTACTACGGCGCGTACGGTGCCCAAATGATCGGTGAGCTCAAAACGCAGGTTGGCGGCCACTAAGGACACGAAGACGGTGCCTCCGGCGGGTTCGTTTACATGGTAGCTACCCAGGCGACCACTGCCATACAACATATAATAGTGTGGTGTTTTTTTCCCTTACAGTAATGGCAGTTACGAACTGCCGGTTAAAAAGAAACGGGATCCAGAGCTTAACTCCTACAAATCAAAATCGCTTCTTTGAAATCATCTACATTTTCAGCAGGTATCCAACATTCATCAATGCGCCTGACATAAAAACTAATATGAAACCCGGTATTTGTCTTGCTCAAAATAACTTCTAACGACAAATTATTATTTTGTTTATCCCAAATAATCAGCAACTTATTCAAAAAAAGAATTGCTTGTTTAAAAACGTTTGTTCTAACATAGTCATCAACGTGAAAAGAATTAATAAAGCATTCATAACCAGTTCTATCTTCAAAATCACTTAATTCCATATGATTTTGAAGTTCAGAAAAATGTTTTAACAAATAACAACCATCCTTTTCAACGAATCCTCTATTTAACATTGTTACCAGTGATTTACTCAACCGAGTACCCTTGCCTATATCCCTTATAAACAAGTTAAGCATCTTATGATTAATTATATTCATTCTATCTCTCCTAAATATTTTAATCCTTTTTCTATTCCTTTTTTAAACCTTCGATTATTCAACAAATCATTAACTTTTTTAGGAGCGTTTGGAAAAGAATTTGAAGACGGATCATATATATATTTATTTCCATCATTATCTTGATAATGCACCTGTCCTCGCCTTTGGGAAGGATTTGGATTTTCAACATCAATCCGCTCTTTCCCCTTTCCTTTCCACATTGTTTTACTTACAACTCTTGTCCCTTGATTTGAAGTCCCCCCTGTATTTTTATGAATTTCTTCACTCCCGCTTCTTTTGATGGCATAGTAAAGCTGACTTGAAGTTGCACCGAACTCAACTGCACCATTTATAACCGTAGCTCCTCCATGGACTACTATTGTGGTACTACCAGCAATGACTACAACACCAGGTACAGATCCAAAACCTGTAGCAGTAAGAACGGCACCAACAAAGTCTCCACCTAGGCCAAGCAGTGCTTCAAAAATACCAGTTATCATGGCTGCGGCATGCCCAACAAGTTGACCACTAATATAGGAAACCTTATACTTATCAATTATGTTAGAACTATCGTGATGTCCGGCACTCATCAAGTTATCCGAAGCCCACGCATTTGCAGTACCTCCTACAAAATAAAAAGCCTGATTAGCTAAATTTCTAAAAATGTCTCTTATAGGTGTATTATTCCCTTTAGTTACAACAATATCAACATCACTTAAGACAAAATGGTTTGCCGTTGTTCCTAATTTATTAGGCCCATATCCTGTTGTGTTATCCTTATCAAAAAATCTCGTACTCCCTTCCCCGGAAGAAGACCCTCCGGAAGGACCAGTGGTGAAATCTTCGCCGCCATCCGGACCATCCGTACTCGCTCCCCAAGGGTCAATCATCGCCACCGGATTCCCGTCCATTGAAACGTACGGACTTTGCCATGGGTACACTTTGGGGTCGGGCGTAAGCCAACGGCCAATGCGTGGATCTAATGCTCTAAAAAAGGTGGTGTAACCTGCGCCGCCCGACATTTCGGGATCGCGCTCACTACCCTGGTAGCCGTAACGGTAGGCCTCTGACTGGAAGCTACGGCCCGGCATATCCATGCCATAGGGATAATAGTCGGTTAAAGATACAATTTCTGCGTTATACTTGTCCTTAAAGGGTTAATTACGATATTAAACACACATTTTTAAGACTCCGCAGACCTCAAAAAAGAAACTTTCTTTTCTACCACTAGAGTTTTCATACAATAAAAAACAACTATTTTCGGCGTTCTACACCAAACAGATCATTTATTTTCGTTTAACAACAATTTTAAATCCGTACTAAGCGTTTTCAAAATAGCATCAACATAGAGACAACAAAAATGGCATCTCAAACAAAATAAAAAAAGAGTAATTTCCGTCCCACAAAAACAGCAAAAGACACCAATGACACACTATTATTCAACATCCGGAGAAATAAAAAATGATCGGCCATCACAAAAAAATCAAAAGCGCAAAAGTTATAGGCTTGATAATTTAGGATGATTTATAACTTGCGAAAATAAAATGACTGGGCTTGGGCCTCCAATAATGAAATGCGGCAATATTAAAGAAGAACTAAAACGGACTTCTTCAAAAAATCATGAATGCAATAAGACGATCAATATATGTTGAAAATCGCAAACCATAATTATAAACTATTCATCGTATTACAGCTGCTTACCGCTTCAGTAATAAAAACCAGTGCGCAGGACACAACTTTTGTTGTGATATCGGGTATTGTTTTGGATGAAAAGCAGGCCCCACTGATTGGCGGTCATATCACCAGTAATAGTGGAAGGTCGAGCGTGACCGATAAGGAAGGGCACTTTACATTTGATACGCCGGAGCAACTACCTGTCGTCATCACCATTTCAATGATAGGATATAAAAAAAAGGAAATCACCATCACCTCAAAAAATGACGTTCCCCTAACCATAAAGATGCAACCACAAAGCGAAGTTTTGCAGCAAGTGGATGTAGAAGCCTCGGGTACGCGCAGCACACACAATCAGCGTTTAAATGTTGAACAGACCAATCTCCTGCCCTCAGCTGCAGGTGGCGGCATTGAAGGGCTTGTGCAGTCACAGATGGGCGTATCAACCAATAATGAACTAAGCAGCCAGTATCGGGTACGAGGCGGTAATTTCGACGAAAATCTGGTTTATGTTAACGGACAGGAAGTGTACCGTCCCTTTTTGATGCATTCGGGACAGCAGGAAGGCCTCAGCTTTGTAAACCCCGACCTGGTTGAAGAAGTGGAATTCTCGGCAGGCGGATTCAGCAGTTCATACGGTGATAAAATGAGTTCCGTTCTTGATATACAATACAAACGCCCCCAGGCAACCGCCGGCAGTTTTTCAGCCGGCATTTTAGGCGCCACAGCGCATCTTGAAGGCGCCTCACGCAATCAAAAACTGACCTGGATAACCGGTGTCCGATACAAAACAAACCGTTACCTGTTGGGTAGTCTGGACGAAAAAGGCGATTACAACCCCAACTTCACCGACGTGCAGACTTATCTCACCTATCAGCTCTCGCCACGCATATCATTGGAATTACTGGGCTACTATTCGCTCAACAAATACGAATTTATACCTCAGGATCGCGAAACCACCTTTGGCACACTTTACGAAGTCAAACAATTAAAAATATATTTTGAAGGACAGGAAAAAGACCGTTTTGAAACCGGATATGCTGCCTACACCACCAACTTCAAAATAAATACAACTAACGAAATAAAATTAACGCTGTCCGGATTCCGCACCTTTGAAGAAGAAGCCTACGACATAGATGGTGCTTATTGGCTACAGGAGACTGACGACCCAACAGGCGACAGTGATAGTTTCACACAGATTGGCGTTGGCGAGTACCTTCAACACGCCCGCAACGACCTATTGGGAGAAATTGTTTCGGCCAGTATAAAAGGGCTGCACCAGCACCCCAAAAGTAAAACCTCATGGAGCCTCGAATACCGGCGCGAATTCTTTAAGGACCGCGTCAATGAGTGGGAAATGATCGACTCATCAGATTATTCCATCCCCTATAATGGCGCGAATCTGGAACTGGCATACAGCAAAAATGCCCATCATGAACTGACCAATCACCGTATAAACGCATTTATAAAAAATGAGATGTCATGGTTTGTGGGAAAAGGTCGCTTACTGGCAGATGCCGGTGTACGTTCCACTTATTATTCTTTTAACGATGAATGGCTTATCAGCCCCCGGTTATTACTGAGTTACCTGCCGCAAAACAAAAACAGTCGCTATCGTCTTTCGGGCGGCTATTACTACCAACCCCCCTTTTTCAAGGAACTGCGACGCACCGACGGCACATTAAATAAAGACATAAAATCGCAGCAATCCATTCAGATAGTAGCCGGTTACGACCTCTATTTTGATGCCGCGCAGCGTCCGTTTAAATTCACCACCGAGGTATACTATAAATGGTTAAAAGACCTTATTCCCTATCAGGTAGACAATGTCAGAATTGTGTACAGCGGGGAAAATGAAGCCAAAGGCTATGCCGCCGGTATTGACTTTAAAATAAACGGCGAACTGGTCCCCGGCGAGGAATCATGGGCTACACTATCGCTGCTAAAGACCGAAGAAGACCTTTATAACGACCAGTGGTCAGATCCCGATCGCAGTGGAGAGCCGGGTTACATACCACGGCCGTCCGACCAAAGGTTAAATTTCTCCATGTATCTGCAGGATCATTTACCCGGCAATCCGAATTTCAAAGCCCATCTCAGCTTTCTATTCGGCACCGGACTGCCCTTTGGCCCGCCCCGATCAGAACGTTATATGGCAATCAACCGCATGCCTCCATACCGACGTGTTGATCTGGGGTTATCATACGACTTACTAAAATGGCATGCCCTAACAAAAAAGGAGGCTAAACATCTCAAAAACTTATGGCTGGGCATTGAGATATTCAACCTTCCAAATATTGACAATACAGTGTCGTACTATTGGGTCACCGATATATTCGATCGTCAGTATGCCGTTCCCAACTACCTCACAAGTCGTCGCATTAACATACGATTAACGGGTAAATTTTGAAACACAGATATACACTGACTTTCAAGGGACCGTTCTCCGTAACAAAAAAAACAGCGACGAAGTCAGTTTCCTTTTCGTAAATGACTGTTTTTAGGACAAGCGTAACGACGTAGTTGGGCTTTATAACCAAACTCTAATTACATCCGCTCAGGCACCTCGGCACCAAGTAACCACATACACTTACGTATGGTATTTCCAACCCCATTGCACAAAGCCAGACGCATTTCGCGCAACGCCTCGTTCTCTTCGAACAGTATTGGGCTGTCGTGATAAAACTGGTTGTACTCTTTGGCCAGATCATAAACATAATTGGCAATAATAGCGGGGCTGAAAGAATTACCGGCATCTTTCACCACATTGGGCAAGTTAGCCAGAGTACGCACCAAATTATTTTCTTTTTCGGATAAGGTGACTGTTTCGGGTGTGCGCCCTTTCCAGGCCATTCCTTTTTCCTGTGCTTTGCGGAATATTGACTGAATACGTGCATAAGTATATTGCACAAAGGGGCCTGTATTACCGTTAAAATCGATGGATTCGGCAGGATTAAACATCATGGTTTTACGAGGATCGACCTTCAGGATAAAATATTTCAGGGCACCCAGGGCAATCATTCGGTACACCGCTTCGGCTTCTTCGTCGGAGTAACCTTCCAATTTTCCAAGCTCCTTAGACATATCGCGGGCCGTATTGACCATTTCTTCCACTAAATCGTCGGCATCGACAACGGTTCCCTCACGTGATTTCATTTTACCCTGAGGTAACTCCACCATTCCATAACTAAAATGTACGAGATCCTTACCCCATTCAAACCCCAGTCGATCGAGCAACACCGAAAGAACCTTAAAGTGATAGTCCTGCTCATTACCAACCACATATACCATTTTATCGATTTTGAAATCGTTGAAACGCAGACGGGCCGTTCCAATATCCTGCGTCATATAAACAGATGTACCATCTCCCCTCAACAACAATTTCTCATCCAGACCTTTATCTGTGAGGTCGGCCCAAACACTGCCATCCTCCTTTTTAAAGAATAAACCTTTTTCAAGACCAGCCAGCACTAAATCACGCCCCACGGAATAGGTATTCGATTCGTAATATATTTTATCGAAATCGACGCCCAATGTTTTATACGTCACATCGAAACCGGCGTAAACCCATTCGTTCATCATTTTCCAAAGGGCAACCACCTGGTCATCGCCGGCTTCCCATTTCAGCAACATTTCGCGAGCTTCGGCCATTAGCGCCGATTTTTTCTCGGCCTCCTCCTTACTCAGACCTTTTTCCTGCAAGGCCGCCAGTTCCTTTTTATATTCCTGATCGAACTTCACATAGTAATCGCCAACCAAATGGTCCCCCTTCTTCCCGGTTGACTCAGGCGTAGCGCCATTGCCCCACTTTTGCCAGGCCAACATCGACTTACAAATGTGAATACCACGGTCGTTAACAATGTTGGTTTTAACCACTCTATACCCATTGGCCTTAGCAATTCGTGACAGCGAAAAGCCCAATAAATTATTACGGATATGGCCTAAATGAAGTGGTTTATTGGTGTTTGGCGAAGAATACTCAATCATCATCAATGGCGACGTCTCGCTAACCGGAACATAACCAAACGACGCCTGTTCGTTAACCTCGTTGAGTGCTTGCAGCCAGTATGACTGCGACAACGTAATATTTAAAAATCCCTTAATCACCTGGAAGGAATCTATCACAGACATTTTATCCTGCATATAACGTCCGATGTCGCGTCCTGTATCTTCAGGCTTCTTCTTCGACACTTTAAGCAATGGAAAAACCACCACCGTAAAGTCACCCGCCTGATCCTTACGGGTCAGCTGCACCAGCAGCAACTTCTCATCAATTTTTTCACCATACAAAGCTTCAACCGCCTCCAGGGCTAGTTGCTTCAATTGCGATTCAATAGTCATCTCAAATATATTTGGGCGTTATACACAATATAAACTGCAAAGATAAAAATTTGAATTGATTAGAGCCGTTAGAACAAACTCAATACAACAGCTATTTTCACAATAAAAAAAATAGTGTACTTTTATATCTATATTGTTTTGTTTTATTTTGACAAAGCAACTACAAAAATACAACTAACAGCCATACATATATACGGTCATACTTAAAACACGAATAATGAATCCACTAATCATAATATCATTCAATAATATATTTTTAAATCATTTGCTATCCGTTCCACAAGCAAATGAAGCCAATATGATAGAAACACTTCAGGCAGCTCTGTATGCAACACTTATACTGGTAGGCGTCGCCATGGTTGTCTTCTTTTACCTCAATCTGCGCAAGAACTTGCGACGGAAGCAACGTACGCCACTTCTTAAACCCGAAACGCCGGATTCAACAGGGACCAGTGAGCCGACACTTTCATTTGACCAAATTCCCATTCCTACCGCCCTGTGCGACAGCACCGGCATTATTCTATATGCCAATCGATTCTTCGCCAATGTCTTTGGCTCCACCTCCGAGCACATAAATAAACTCTTAATATTCAATATTCTTCCGTCCAACATATCACAGTCCCTGACTTTTACCAATGAAACAGCCGCTGGTCTTTCGGGACATTCGGAACATCTGTTTTTTAGTCCCAATACCAACCGTCATTACAGCGTAAGCTGGGAAAAGGCCGACAAAAAAATCTTTTCGGCCAACAGTTATTGGGTCTTTCTGGAAACCACACACGAAACCACAGCAGGAAACCGAAAAAACACACAAAGTCAGGAAGACGCTTTTTTACAAGCAATAGACTTTTACCCTTCGGCCATATTTATTGAAGACTTAAACGGCGTTTTGCTGGCAGCTAATAAAACAGCCTGCCAGATGCAAAACATCGACCTGTCGCAAATAAAAACTGAAATCATTACCAACACATCATTGGACGAAATCAGAGAAGAATTACTTCAAACCCAGCCATCGTCGGAAGGAAGCTATCAGGAATTCAAAACCCTTTATTACCCTTCAACGGGAAAAGCTATGCCGGCACAAATTCTGGCCGGACGATTCACCTACTTTGACCGGCAAGCTGTTTGTTACATTGTAAAAGACCTATCCGATTTTATAGACGTAAAAAAAGAGCTGGAAGACTACAAGATGAAATCTGAAGAAAGCGACCGTCTAAAATCATCCTTTCTATCCAACTTATCGCATGAAGTGCGCACGCCTCTGAACTCCATCCTCGGTTTCTCCGAATTACTGGCAGAACCCGATACAGATCGAAGAGACCGGGAAGAATACCTGCGCATGGTACGACAAAGCGGCAAGAATCTGTTAACCCAAATCAGTAATATGATTGACTTCTCAAAAATTGAAGCCGGGTTAATTAACATTAAAGCTGAACTGTGTAACATTGAGACACTGTTTCACCACCTTCATGAATATGCCACCGAAGATTTAATAAGTGATAAACCCATTCAATTATATTTTGAATTACCCGAAGAGATTTCACAAAGCAACATCATAACAGACCGATTCCGGTTGAAACAAATTTTAAAAGTATTCCTGTCAAACGCACTCAAATACACCGACAACGGGGTTGTTGAAATAGGAGTCAAACTCAAGGCTCCTCAGCTTTACGAGTTTTATGTCCGCGATACAGGCATTGGTATTCCTGAAGAAAAGCACGCACAAATATTTGAGAATTTCCGACAGGCGGATGATACTAAAAGCCGCAATTTCAACGGTATGGGACTGGGATTATCTATTGCGGCACGGCTAATTCAATTTTTGGGCGGTCATCAATGGGTCGTTTCCCAGCCACAAAAAGGATCTGAATTCCGCTTTGTAGTGCCTGACTCACTCTATCCTCTCGATTCACCAATACGGCAGGTGTCAGGCGGACCATCAACCATGATTAAAAAAATCATGATAATATCTCCCAATGAAAGCATATATTCAGATCTCAGTCAGGATTCAAAACCCATAAATTATCAAATTTTCTGGGCCCAAAATTCTTCCGAGATGAAGAGCATGATGCTATCCAACAAAATCAGAATTATCCTGATTGACATTGATAATCTTCCTTTCTGGCAGGAACTGGTCGGCAAGATTAATGCATTTAGCAAGGATATCCGGATAGTTGGAATATCAAACACCGTGGATATAAAACGTAAAGAACGGTTAATGACGATGGGCCTTAACAATGTGATTAAAACCACCATTAACATTCCTGTTTTGCTCAATATACTGGAAAGAAATGAAGTGCCATCGCTTCAATTTCTTACAACATCTTTTAATCAAAATTAAAATCTACAAAACCGGAGATTCATCTTCAATGTTGAAGTAAATAGTAATAGAATAGGTGCCATCCACCTTTTTATTGTTGATGCGGCGAGGCAACCACCTCCAGTCATCAGGAAATTTCTGACAACGATTCAACACCGCCTCAGTTAACAAAGGACTGGCAGATTGTTCGACCGAAAATTTCTTTATTTCACCTTCGGATGAAATAAAAACAAGTAGTTTCACAGTGCCCTGAATATTATTATCAAGCGCCTCGGCCGGGTAACCAAAGGAAGAAATAAAAGTGTAGGGCACCAGAGAACTTCCCAAAAACAAACAGGGCGACTCGCGGCTAAGTTCTGCCTGTCGATCGCGTCCGGCTATTTCAACCAAAGAATCGAGGTCGTAATCATAAACCAGCTCCATAACTTTCCCCAGGTTGAAAAAGACCCACTTCCCCACTCTACGTCCACGGTGGTACTGTCCGGCTTCGATGAGATGACTTTTATAATAAAGCCGGTAATCACCGTCTTTCTGCGAGGTGTCAGCCGGATTGACATTATACACCTCCTGAAGCATGTCGTTCATAATTAAACGCCGACATTGCGCCTCCAGTTCACTACCATAAACACTCATCAGGGCCAACACCATCAGAGCAAATAATCGCCACCTCATCATGCTAAAATAAAATTTGTCACCAGATCTTTATTTCTTGCTGCTACTAAATAAAAAAGGATTTGCGAAAACCATACAGGCTAATTCACAAATCCCCAAAAATATTTAGCCCAAACAGGCTTCGTATTGTTACATTAATCAGGCCTCTTTGACACTCTCTTTATTTGCTACGTCAAATAGTTTTCCAAACTTCTCGACCATTTCTTTACGAACCTTTGAAAAATAGGATTTGATCAATTTAGGATTATCCTTTCCGTCGGGATGATTCACCTTTGCGATCAAATCATTTCGAAACTCCAAAGCTTCAGTAATTTGATTCACCAACTCTTCATCAGAAGTCTTAAAAAAGATCTGATTCATATAAGCCTGAGTTACCAACTCAGAAGTTAAAAAGTTAATATCTTTTTTTAAGGTGCGAACATTTGCCATAACTATTCATTTTAAAGGATTGCAATTCCAAAGATATTCAAATTATTGAATTATATAACCAAACTCCTGACTTTATAAACAGGCACTAATTAGAACCAAGCTGCGACTCCATAAAATCAATTACCTGACGTCTTAAAGAGTCGGGTAACGTATTAATTCGGGTGAGATGACAACCGCCGGGACACACCACTTTCAGGCTATGTTTTAAGTCCGACACATCAGGCGAAGTGGAACTCCAGGGATCGTTACTGCCAACAATATGAATGGTAGGCGGATCAGCCCGGATAAACCGTTTCAAAATAGAAACCGATGTTTCGGGTATGAATTCCACATCTTCAACACCTTCGGGAATTAATATATCGCTACTCACAAAATCGGATGTTAAAACCTTGAGCCAGGGTTTCAAGTCATGCGTATTGTAGCCATAATAGCCCAACTGGTGATAGGCCTGATAGAAAAAAGGCCCCGTATTAGCCGATTCCTGATCGGAGAAATAACTAAAATCAATACCGCGATACAACTGGTCAAAAAGCTCACGAGAAGTTACTGTGGCATCGGGGATTTCAGAAACCGGAACACACCATTGCCAAAAGCTGAAGGGGTATTCAAGCACCGATAATTCAAATGCCTTTTCCAGTCCCATTTTAAATGTCCATCCTTTGGTCTTAGCCAGCTCGCCAAGCATCAGAATCATATCATCGCGCCGCTTCAACACCTCTTTCTGAAAAGTTAAGATCTTTAAACGATCGGCCTCACTCCCAACACTATTAAAAAAATCGGGTAAGCGATGATCTTCGCGCTCAAGATTAAACGGAGCCACATAAGTCACTGTTAAATCCACTGATTTTGGGAAAAAAGCCCGGTGAATCAAAGCCATCTGTCCGCCTTTACTAATGCCGGTGGTGATCCATTTTCCTTTATATAAATCATTGAACAGATCAATAACAGCCTGATGATCACGCGCTGATTGCTCAACTGTCAGATACTCCCATGGCATCCCTTGTGGAACCGATTTCCCAAAAAAACGATGTTCAATAATGATTTGATTAGCACCTAACATAGAGGCCAACTCACTCACATAATTACGAGAGGCCGAATAGCCTTCAGTGATCACAACGGTAGGGGCCGACAATGATTTATGCGACAACCAGACCCGCTGCTTAAAAGTTCCGGCAGCCGGGTTGTCATGATCGAGAGGTTGTTCAACCCAGACCAGATAAGCCTTTTGGAAAGACGTATCGCAATCGATGGTCTCAACCGAAAATGTACCAGAAGCCTTCTGAAGGTCATCCAACGACGAATAGGTGGTACTACAACCACTCAGTAACAGCAGAATCAGGCCTGCAAACCAAAAAAAACGAGAGGTAGAAATTAACATTCCAATAATTTTAATATCAACAATTAAATCACACTATTCAAAACGACGCTTATGCCCCAGCACAATCTTTAAAACCACAATTGTACATGCCGGAACAAAACCAATAATATTGGTAATAATAAGAATCCAGTTATCAAGCAGTATCCCGTATATCAACCAAAAGACAATACCCAAAGTATTGATCACATACATGAGCAACGAAATGCTGGTCACATTTCGATACTTAATAATTTTATAAGCCTGTGGAAACATGGCTGTAGTGGTCATCACAGCCGCCATAATTCCAAATGTATTAACCAACATCAACCCAGTTATAAATAATTAAAAATAAACCCATTGCAACCTAAAACTAACAGACTCCATTTTTTACATCCCAAATTCGGGGAAAGGCACAATTAGCAAAAACCACAAATTTAACTTTGTTTACACAAATCAGAACCTTTACAAAGAGATTCTTTCATAACCCCCATAAAAAAACATGGTACCAATTGGCACAATCAATAAACTGGTTGTTGTTTCTATTAAGTGCCGGCAGGGAAAGAGTAACTACTGCCTTACGCTTGTCCTCAAAATGATCATTTATACTCCAAAAAAACATTCTCAGACGACAAAAACCCTGAATTTGAACTTCCGGACTAAAGGCCCATCCACAAGGACAGGCACTATTTAATTTGGCCTTTTACGGTGCTAGGCGGATGTCCAAACTGCTTACTAAAGCATCTGCTAAAATAAAACGGATCGCTAAAGCCCACCTTATAGGCAACTTCAGAAACATTATTGTTACCATTCTTTAATAATACAAAGGCATTCTTCAACCGCACTGTTCTGATCATTTCATTCGGCGAAAGATCTGTAAGTTCCTTAATCTTTCGATATAACTTAGAAGAACTAATGCCAAATTCAGAACATAGAAGCTCTTTATTCAGTTTCGGACTCATTATATTTTCCTGAATAAACACTTGTATTTTGCGGATAAATTCATCATCAGCCTGCGAGTGAGAAAGCTGGTCTATTTCCATGTCTGCATCCGCAGAATAGCGCTTTTTTAATTTTCTTCTGTTATCGATGATATTTGCGATCTGAACCTTCAACAATGAAGGATCAAAAGGTTTTGAGATATAAGCATCGGCGCCTAGTTTCAGCGCCTCTTTCTTATTTTCTATTTCGTCCAAAGCGGTAAGCAGAATAACCGGGATATGACTTATTTCGTCATCCTTTTTCAATTGCCGGCAGAATTCAAAGCCATCCATTCGTTCCATCATCACATCAGACACGACCATAATCGGTCGGGTTTTCCTCACCAGCTCCAGTCCTTCCTCCCCGTTAGAAGCCTCATAGGTGCCATAGGTGTCAGACAGTGTATTGACAATATATTCACGAAGCTCTTCATTATCCTCTATAATCAGCACTGACTCCTTATTCGCAAAAGACGTAATGACATCTTCTTTATGTTCCTCTATTGAGGCTTTTACAGGAGGTGTAATAATGTTGCATTCGAACAATTCATCGCTGGCATATGACTCTTTACCAATGGGCAGATGAATAAAAAAAGAGGATCCTTTATTTATCTCACTTTCAAACGATATTTCCCCATGATGAATCTCTACCAGTGATTTCACAAAAGAAAGACCAATACCAGAACCTGTGTTATACTTTAACTGTTCCCTTACCTGATAAAATCGATTAAATATCTTGCCTTGTCTATTCTTAGGAATTCCTATCCCGGTATCCTGAACAGCTATCTGAATATATCGGCTTTCCTTTTCCACGATATCCAACAAAAGTTTCACTTCCCCATTTAAGGTAAACTTAAAAGCATTGGAAAGGAGATTGAAAATAATTCGCTCATACTTGTTAACATCAATCCATCCCTCTATCTTTTCTTCCTTACATTCAAAAGAATAAGCCAATTGTTTTTGGTCGGCCATTATCTGAAAAGACTCAAACAATTGCTGCGTATAATGCACTATTTCAATGTGCGACACCATTAATTTAACCTCACCCTGCTCTACTTTTCTGAAATCAATAATCTGATTTACAAGCCCCAACAAACGCGAAGCATTGGAATATATTAACTGATGCTTTTTTCGCACCTCCTGGTCTACATTACTAAGCTCAAGTAATTGCCTGGCCGGGCCGAAGATAAGCGTGAGAGGCGTTTTAAGTTCATGCGAGATATTGGTAAAAAACCGAAGTTTTTCTTCATTAAGTTTTTCATCTTTTTCGCGTCTTATTTTTTCAAACAGCAACTCTTGTTTCATCTTCACCCTAAAAATGATAACCCGCCTGATTTGAAAAAGCAAAAAAGAAATGACTAAAAAATAAATTACAAAAGCTTTATAGGTATACCAAAATGGGGGTAAAATATTTATCTGATATTCCGAAACATCGCTCCAATACCCATTATTATTTCTGGCTTTTATTTTGAATTTATAGTTACCCGGCTTTAAATTGGTGTATTGAACATTTCGCTGATCCCGTCCTACCGTAATCCACTCCTCATCGTACCCTTGTAGCATATACTGATATTGATTCAGCTTCTCGCTAACATAAGAAGGGGATGAAAAAGAAATTGAAAAATCGCGGTTTTGATAATTCAAATCAACCGCCTTCAAATAATTAAACCCCTTACTTAAAATCACTTGCCCATTAATCTCCTCTCCAATAATAACCTCTTTATTATGAACAATAAACTTATCAATATTCGGTTTAGGCGAATAAGTATTCTCGTAAATACCGGCAGGAGAAAAGTAGACAATTCCATTTTCGCCTCCTAAATAAATTCTGGAATGATCAAAATACAGAAACCCCCTACGATTATAGATGGTAGATCTGACCCCTGTTTTAACTGAAAAAAATTTCAGTTCCTTATTTCTTGGATTAAAACTGGCAATTTTGTTGTAATTAACGTTTAGCCATATTTTCCCCAGCGAGTCAACGGCCATATCGGTAATCCAAAGACATTTTAATTCATCGGGGCGAACAACTTTCACAAAATCATCGATCTCCTGATCGTAGTAATAAAGCCCACAACGGGTTCCGGCCCATAACATGCCTTCATCATCAATAACAATATCTTTTATCTCAATAGTAGACACCCCGGAGCTACCACCTTCGGTATTTATGTAATTTTTAAGTGTATTATGGGCTCTGTTATATTTAAAAACACCATATTGAGTTGCAAACCATATAACACTAGAATCATCCTGAATAATTTTATTGATGCCTTTGAGATTTTGGACCTCTGATTTTATTTTCACATGTGTTTTAGTTAATAGATCGTATTCCAGCACCCCTTCATAATGCGATCCGACGAGCAATTTTGAGGGTGACACCTTTAAAATCGAAAACACAGGCGAATCGTTAATTCCCACGTCAATAATCTCATTTTGAGCAGTGAGATAATTGTATTTTAGAATTCTGCCATCCCATAAGCCACAATAAAAGACCTTTCCATCGTCGGTATAAATACTGCCTATTCGCTGTTGTTTGGATGATATTTGTATTAACGTTTTATTTTTAAGCAAATACAATCCGTTGGAATGAGTTCCCAGTAGCAGATTACCGTCCACTGTTTTTCCATAGCTACTTATATCCAAAGCCACATCCTTAGCCAGACTTTGGCCGCTTATTGTTTTAAACTGATTTCGAAAGGGATCGTACTTATCCAGACCATTTTCAGTCCCTATCCAAAGCACGCCCGACTTATCAAAAAACAAGGATATAACATAATTATGAACTAAGGATAAGGGGTTTAACAAATCTTTCACATACCTGTCATATTTACCAATAGAGATATCTTCTAACCGATCGCAGACCAATAAACCATTTAAAGTACCAATCCAGTATCTTCCATTAGGCCCCTGGGTGATGCATCGAAAAAAATCAGGTGAGCTATTCTTTTGCTCCAGCAGCTCAAATTCATCTGTGAATTTATTCCTTTTAAACAATCCGTTACGCGTACCAACAAACACATCGAATTTATGATCTTCATAAATAAAAAACACATCCGGATCGGCGCTGTTATCAACCAAAGAATTATTTATACGATAATGTTTAAGCTCTCTGATACTGTCGTTGATGTCCAGCTTAAAGGCATACACCCCCTGTCCAAAAGTCCCTGTCCAAATCGTTTTATCATGCGTTTGAACAATAGAACGGACATATTCAACGCCATCAATTTTAACAGGGACAAATAAATCGTTACGATGGTCGTAATAACAAACGCCATTTTCCTTGGTTCCGACCCAAATCCGTTTCTGTGCATCAACAAATAAAGACCGGATTTTATTTCCAACCAGATTAGAATTATTGACGTCTGGATGAAAAGTTTTAAAAGTGGAAGTTGGAATATGAAAGCTGGTTAAACCATTACTTGTGCCTATCCACAAATAGGTATCATCTTCGAGTACTAATTGCGTAATATCATCATCCTGCAAATAATCAGGGTTGTCAATCTCCCCGCTAAAAGCATCAAAATCGAAACCATTAAAACGATTAACGCCACCAAATGTACCAAGCCAAATGTAACCATTAGAATCCTGCAAAATTGATCTTATGGAATTATGAGACAGTCCCCGTTCATCGTTATAATGCTCAAAACGGAGCTCTTCAGCCCGGATTACGCAGGAAATAATTAAAAGTAACCCAATAATAAAAGGAGTCCTTGCCATAATAAAACAATCTATAGCGAAAAAAATCAATCAACAACTTCGCGATGAATAAGGGCCGTGCGCGACCCTATTTGAACCAATGCCGGGCTTAGCAAAATTATATTATATTAAAAGGCGCGTTACATATAAAAAAAGTCCAACTTCTGAGTTCTGTCTGCTCTCCACATGGCCATTTACCGTTTAAAATTCTCATTTTTTTCGCACACTGCAAGCCTTGAATGTGAACTATCCGGCTCAAACTTCTGACTTTGCGGACAGGCACTCATTAAACAAATTAAAAATTTCCCGGACAGCAATAAAAGTATACAATATAAGGAATCATTGGTGCGAGAACAACTATATCGGAAGAGAGATGCCTCAATATTATTGTAACCGATGCACTACAAATAAAAAACGACTAATCAGCCATATTTGTAATAACCCCCTCAACCAAATTAACCTGAAAATGGTCGGCCGGAGCGCCGTTCAAAAAATGATGTAATATGATTGCAAAATTCTTAAACTCAGAAAACATCGGATCGTCTTCATTTAAATGATTAAGAATAGCGCTATTGATGAGTTGATACTGCTTAATTCTATCCCATCCAATATCGTTAATGGCTAATTTATCGGCACTTCGCAGTCTATAAAAATCATAAATCATATCAAAACCAGTCCAGCCATCATATTCGTCCGATAATATCTGCGCTTCGGGAATGGAGGCTTTAGAATAATTTAACAAATCCCGGCCCGAAGACTTCAATAAAAACGTTGTAAAATCCGCCGGCCAATCGCTTTTCAGAAAGCGCAATCGCACCAACTCCTTCAAATGCCAGCTGGTAAACTCGTGATAATCGGAAGCCGACAATATATCATGATCCCATCTGTTTTGTGCTCCGATGCTTGATAAATACGCATATTCTTTTTCGTACAATGGGAACAGTTCATTAAATCGAGGGACCGAATCCAAAACAATTGTTTCCACCTCCATTAAATCTTTATTTTTAACCGTCAGCAATTTGTAAGCAGGAATGTAGGCGGCTAAAGAAGGGATCTGAACATTAATCAAACAATTCCCTGTTTCCGACTTACGAATACCGGTATCATTAATATGCAAGTGTCCGCCAAAATGCAGTTTTATTCCGGCATTGGCAAAGATACGGGCGACATCTTCCTGAGGGACTCTGTGCGTTTGCATTTTACCAACCCCCATCAACTCATTAATATAGGAACTCGCATCATCATTAAAATCGATCATTGGGTAATGACTAAAAACAATCAAAGTCTTACCATATTTGGCTGCATTCTGCGTCACCTTTTTTACCCATGAAATTAAATGGGCTTTATGAGAGAGCACATTATTATACCCGACACTGGAACCCTTATAATTAGAACCAACTTCGGGCTGTCCTTTCACCTTTTGGGTAGGCACATATACATTGGCATCAATGGCCAAAAACCATACATCTTTTTCAGGTTCTACCAGATAGCTCACATCAGGTATTGGGGTATAATAAGGCGGAATTAAATAGTTACGGAGACGCAAATCAGCCTGGAGCAGCGCTTCCCGAAAATTATAATCGGAATAATCGTATTTAGAAAACGGAGTTTCCCAGTAGAGATCTTCTTTTTTTGGGAAAAAGCCATAATCATGTAAGTAGGTAATAATTCCTTCGTAACCCATTTTGCGCACATCCTGAGAAAACACAACAGGAAGTTCTTCTGCGCTATTAGTGGTAAACCGGTCTTTTTGACTCGATATGATTTGCGATTTCCCATCTTCACCCAAAAAATCACTTTTCCAGGCATCTATATCATACGGACGAACAGGGTCGTGATTGCCGGTGGTTGCTAAAAAATGAATGCCGTACTCTTTTGAATAAGTATCCAGAATCTGTTGCAAACCACGCACATTAACGGGTTGACCATCGTCGCTAAAATCACCGGGAAGCACGACATATTTAACGCCTCGATTAACGACATCATCCAATGCCGCTAAAAAAGCGAAATAATTTTCATTAAAAATACGGGTAGAATTCAGTTGTGCCTGCATAGTGCGAGCCATCACGTATTTCCCATTACCCGGATTCAGCACCCCTTTATAATCAGAATCATTTAAAGTACCATAAATATCCTGTAAATGAATATCGGCCATAAATGCAATTTGAAGTTCATCGGATGATTCTGTTTTGGCTGTTTTGCAACCAAAAATAAAAACCAAACAAAGACCAAATGCGGCATACTTAATAAGACGATTCGTAGTCATAATATTTCAATTCAATAATAAATTCAACTCTACTTAGAGTCTGTCTATAAAGTCCAACTTCTGCGTTACGCTTGCTCTCAAAATGGTCATTTACGGGAGTAAACTCACATTTTTCGAGCTGCGCAAGCCTTGAATTTGAACTTGATAGCTCAAACTCCCGACTTTATGGACAGGCACTACTTAGTGTTTGTCCATAAAGTCAACTTCTGCGTTATGCTTGTCATAAAAACAGCTATTTACGAAAAGTAAACGCCTTGATTTTTATGACTTCGCAAGCCTTGAATTTGAACTTTATATTTCAAACACTTAGTTTATGGACAGGCACTACTTAATTTTTGATTCGGCGGGAAAAGCATAACTCTTCTTCCATCCACCCAAATCAATTAAAATCTGATCAATCATCACACCGGGATCCACCATCCATATTTTAAGCGTGTGCATGCCCGCTTTATTTACTATCTGAGGCACTGACTTAACGGAGGCATTTTTCAATACATTCTGCATCCACTCCTCACTTCTTCCAAAAGTCTGAAAATCGACGATTACCGGATCGGCATCATCAACAGCCACCGCACAACGAACACCCCCGTCACTATTGGGAGCATGGGTCGGGATGGCCTGCAAATACACATGGGCTTCACCAAAATTAAAAGTATAAAAATCATATTCCAGCACAGGACTGTTATCCACAATAGATTGTAGATGAAACTGAGAATCTGCAGAACGCGGCAAGGCTGTTACCACTTTACCGCTATAACCAATACCCTCATAGGTTTGCCAGTCAGCTTGTTTACCTGCTTTCTTAAGGGAATAATTTTCGGCATTGATGGATACGAAACCTTTATCTTCAATATGCCCTTTGTAATGCTGTAGTTCCTTTAACTTAGGATTAAAAACAGAGATTCCTATGCTAATAGTTGTATCAGCTGTCACAAAATCAATGGATGAATTGACCTTATAACCAGGAGGAATCAACTGATAGTCGTGCCCCAAAGGAGCTTCCTTTTTATTTTTTCCAACCGGAACTTTATCCCAGTCGATACTCACCCATATACGTTCTTCCGGTAACTGATGGTTGATAGCACCCTCTGTTTTCGAAATTTTAATCCAGTTGGCATTAGCCACCGCCTTCCAGTTTATTTTCCCATCACCCTTTAAAAACAGATCTATAAAATAGCGGTTATGGGTATAGGCATTAAAAACAGGCAATACATCAGCAAATGAATTAATCACATTGTCATTCACCTCCATCTCGTAACTCTCCAAAGCCAGGCCCAGCTGTGCCTCATCCTTGTTAACTCCCGCAGCTATGATGGGAGTCGAAAATACAGGCAAATTTCGCGGAGACATATTCATAATGTGCTTCCACTTTCCATTTTGCAGTCGGCTATTAAAATAATCTGTTTCCTGTTGTATTCGCTGATAAGCCTCCAAGGATTTTTGCCCCAGATAAGCAGCACTAAACCTTCCTTGCTGCGCTGCAAACTTATTTTTATAGGCATACAACCATTTATGGTTTATATTTGCTGCACCCACCACTGGATAGTACACCAGTTCATAAAAGGCATCCTGTCTATTGGCCGCCATACGATCTCTCAACGCAATGGCATTATCCACTAATTCCTGATACGCATCAATTCTTTGGGAAACTTCATCCCCGTAATGAATCTGACTTAATGTTGTTTCACCAGCTTTAGTTACAGGTTCCACTGTACTCCAGGCCATGAATTCAGGACGACGTTGAAAGGCCAGACGATAATATTTATCCATCAACTCAGTCACCGCTTGGGCATTTTTCTCACCAAATTCTCTGCCTGCCCAATATTCCATATGCGTTTTAACACTTTCACTTTTTTCAAATGAAGACATATCCCAGGCCATATCCAGAAATAACTCAATATTATATTCATGCGGTTTTATATCGCCACAATTTAAAATCCACAAATCACGGGACTGAAATTCAAAGGCCTTTGCCATCTCCTCCCACATTAAAACAGGATTTGTTGAATTAAGCCACAGATAATCATGAGGACGTCCCCAGTATGAAGTATGATAATACACACCGGCACCTCCCGAACGTTTCTGTTCCTGTACATTACTCAGTTGACGTATGTACCCATAGTTATCATCGGTCCAAACCAGACTGATATCCTCTGGCAGTTCCATTCCATTTTGATAATATGTTAATACCTCTTTGTATGGAATAAAAATCTGGGGTAATTCCTCTACCCGCTTGCCTGTTTTTTTACGCAATATGACTCGTTGATCGCGCACCACCTGCTCCAGCAATTGAACCTGCGATTCCGTATCATCGGCACCCACAATCATCGGCGAATCATGTTCCCCACGCATACCCATGGTATACATACTCTCAAAACCGGCACTTTCACCTGTTCTGGATTCAAACAAATGCCTGATGGTTTCAGAATTGCTATCATAACGCCATTCGCCCATTTTCTCACTGTCCCACTCTGCATTAATATTACAAAGCATCGGTTCACAATGAGACGTACCCACAACGATGGCATAATCATCCGCTACCTGTTTGTTTTCCGGATAAAAATAAAAAGGTTTGGTACACGAATGCATGGCCGGCCAAATGGTATTGGCACGCAAACGCAACAACAACTCAAACACCTTCGCATAGGTTTTGGGGCCAATATCTCCCGTTTCCGGCTCATAATTCAAAGCAGCCCAGCGCTGCAAGCCCCAATCTTCATCGTTTAAAAAGAGACCCCGGTATTTCACCGATGGAGAACCATAAATTCTGTTCTCAACAGCAATGGTCAGATTTTCTTTTTTTCCCGGTGTTACATCAGCCCACCATTCCCAGGGTGACACACCAATCATTCTGGAAATCTCCAACAAGCCAAAAGCTGTAGCCCGGCGATCGCTACCCGAAATAACCAATATTTGACCCTGATTATTGTCCGGATTCGCAATTACTTGTAAAGAATAAGTCTCCCACTTACCTTTTACCTTACTAACATCCAGATTCTTATTTGAGATAAATTGATCAATCAGCCTGCTTTTTCCAATCGTTCCGGCCACAATCCCCATTTCCTTGATCGCAGAAGAAACCTCCGCCTTTTTTCCACTGACTTTTAATATATCAGACGCCAACATATCTGCGGCAATATGAACGACTTTTGCTTCCTTTTTATCTATCGCAATATTTACAATGTGGTGTCCTGATGCTATTGGAAAGTTAGTTGCTTGTCCACTTACGCCATTTACCCGCACCACTAAACCAATAATTATTGCTATTAGAATTATCTTGTTTTGAAACATAACCCTTTATATTTTCATTAAAATCACTAACTACTTCGTTATTCGTCCTGCGCCGGTATTCTCTCGTAGGTATTTCCTTCAAAGGCCACTTTGAAAGATGAATTATAAAGCCTGGTTGGTATATAATAATCCGTTGAAATCACCTGAGCGCCCGATGCCTTTGCTTTGTCAAAGCGCGTATAATCAAGAATTCTGGACTCCCTGGTGGCTGCATCTGCCCGTGTTCTTACCATATAACCTTTCGCCACCAAATCCTTTATATAGTCAAAATCGCGAATTGGGTTGTTGATGATTCTAAATGCAGCCTCAGGGTTTCCTTCGGGACTATTCACAAAAAGGATCCTGTTTTCCAATCCGGCATGCCCTTGAAGATATGAGGCGATTTTCTCTGCTTTTTCATCCAGCACAAACAAAAAACGCCCTTTCATCGCCTCCAGACCGGGCCAACCATTTTTCAGCACGGCTTCTTCCAGTGTCTTACAATCACCCCTAACCAAATCAGGCGTAATAAGATCATCTTCAGATAGAACAGCACTGATTTCCTCATCCAACCGATCAAATGCTTCTTTGGTAAAAGGCAGCGGATCCCGTGTTCCTTCCACCTTTTGATCCTTGGTATTCATCAACACAAAAACCGGTGTGTGGGTTGGATTTTCGTCGGACCACTTTTTCATCATCTGTAAACAATCACTAAATAATAAATGATGACTTCTAAAGTCAATATCCTGAATATGAAACATCTTCAAACCTGGTTGTGCCAGCTTATTAAGGGTATCGTATGGCAACGGAGTGATCCCATTTTCACGCAGTATGTCCAGTCCTTTGGGATTCGAGAAATGGCCCCCATCGGGATCATAAAAAACATCTAACTCTATATTTCTCAAACCCAATTTCAATTGTTCCAAAATGGGAATATGCGCATATTGCAAAGACAGTGCTTTTGCCGAGTCCTTCTGATACAAAAGATTCCACAATGGTTTTTCAATTTCTATTTTATAGGAATTATGACTTCCTATAACCTGTATTTCGTTTAAGTGCGTTTCCGGCTTACTGCAAGCAGATAAGACAAACACTAAAAACGTGAAAAATATATATCCCCTATTCCTTTTCATCTATTTATAATTTGTTTTAGTTGTCAGATGAAACTCGCCGCAATTCATCATCCTCCTGTGTGTGAAATAATTCCCATGGCTCATTTCATATAAATCAGATTACAGATTGACCTGCTCTCTCAACACATTTCTTATTAGGCTGTTAAATTACACAAACACGATTATAAAAGGATGAATAAAACAATCACAGACATGGACAAATTGCTCAAAGTGCGAAAAGCCGTCTGAGGCATTCGAAAATTTATGATACAAACAAATTGAGCAGAAAAATTCACTTTTTAAGCTCCTCTCTCTGCTCAGTATTATCTGCGTCCCGTAATTCTTTTACTGCTGAATCTGCAAAGTATTTAACCCTTCATTAAGTTTCAGCATTTTCTTATTTCTAAACACACGGTTGTTAAGCAAAATCTTATTCTTACTGTTCAGTAAAATGAACTCCCCATTCATACCTTGGGGTAGCTTTATTTCATAAACCGGATGGCCATCTTTACCTACCTTATACTTAGCCTCTATAACACCCTTGATGGTAGGCACTTTGATGTCTGAAAATTCCAGCCCATCTAATTGAGGTTTAATTTGTACTTCAGCAAAACCTGGTGTTTGGGGCGTCACTCCCCATAAATGACGGGTAATAACATTCAACGGGGCCGTTCCCCAGGCATGGTTCCAATCTGAGTTGGGCTTATATTTCATATCCCAGGCCTCCAATGCCATGGTAGACCCTATTTTTATCATATTCCACCAGGAACGGTCACTTTCTGTTTCAGTAATCAGTTGCAGGGCATATTCGGATTCATGGGCATTAAACAATGCCTCGAGCAAATACTGTGCACCATAAACACTACAGGCCATGCCCCGTGTCTTTACAAACTCAACAACCGTCTTCGTATATCCATCGGGAACAAGGTTAAAGGCCAGTGGAAACATATTGGCATGAAGAGACGCATGCGTAGAACCTTCTCCATCAACATAAACACCTCGTGATTTATCAAATAACTTTTCGTTGATCACCTTTTTTACTTTGTCGGCTTTCTGATGAAAAAACTTAACATCATCTGTTTTTCCAAGATAACCGGCTATCTCCGACATGAGATACATATTATAATAATAGAAAGAATTAACCACCGTATTAACCGCCATCATTTCGTAGCCATCACGCTCTCCCGCCGCGGTGGCCAGTTTCCATCCTGTGTCCTTCTGAGCAGGCGGCCAATCAACAATATCTCTTACTTTGGTTTCCGGATTACTAAATCCCAATTTTACAATTAAAGATGAATCTAACTTCGTCGACTTTGAGCTTATTAATCCGTCCTCACGTTCCAGATCCATTAAGGTTCTTACTTTCAAAACATCATAATATTTCTCAAGCATATCAGCCTTTCCTGTATACATATAATCCTGATAAAACAGCAATACTGTATGAAGAAGCCATTCGGTTGGCCAGGTGGGATGATGAATGAAATATTCATTGGTTCTGCGTGCTATGGCATAAACACTATCTGCAGCATAATGACTCAGCTGATTGATATAGGCATCCGCCTCATAAGGAATACGTTCCCTGTCCCCATCCACATAATAACCGGCAAAGCTGGTGGCCTTAATGGTATGCTTACACAAATCCCATACAGCATTTAAAATTGTATCAGACGACGAAAAAGTGCCTGCCTCATCATTAAATTTATAATGATATACCTTTTGCCGGATCTCCAGCTCTTCCATTGGAATCTGAAGATTCTCCAGTTCACAATATCTAAAAGGCATGATCACACCAAATGACGGGGGAAGTGAAATGGCTCCCGGTTTGGTATTTCGCTTATCGGCCTTCAGATTAACCACCATATCCTGATGGCCTGTTATCTGATCAAGTCGCACTTCCTGATACCGGATGGTACCGCCCGGGTTTCTATCTATTTTATGCGTTGTGATTAATTTCTCACCTAAACGAACAATCAGACTATCCTTCTGATCTCTTTTGGAGCGCAATACCACCGTGCCAAAATAAGCCTTACCAAAATCAATAAAATAGTGTCCTTGCCCCACTTCAACAATCTGCCGGGGACTAATCAGTTCCCATTCAAAATCATTTTCATGTGGCACATCGGTTATTTGGCCTTGCACGGCGAAACACCCCAGCAAAAACAGGAGTTGTAACACATAAGACTTGCCATTGAATGGCATCTTTATTTTTTTCATACTCCCAAAAATAAATAACATAAATACTGGTGACTATTTAATCGTACAAATCTTATTTAACCGGATATCTTTTGACGATGCGCCTATCATAAATTCGAAAGCTCCCTTTTCAAGTTGCCATTCGTCACAATCTTCATCCCAAAACATCAAGGCAGATATGGGGACTTCAAATTTAATCGACTTCGTTTCACCACGATCAAGAGAAGTCCTTTGGAAACCGACCAGTTGTTTCAAGGGGCGTTGCACAGATGATTTTACATCTCTCACATAGAGTTGCACAACCTCATCGCCTTTTCGCTCACCTGTATTTTTAACCTTCATTGAAACCGTAACACTTTCTTTGTGTTTAGAGATATTCATATGAGAATATGCAAAGGAGGTATAACTCAACCCATAACCAAAAGGATACAGAGGATCTCCTTCAAAGTATTGGTAGGTTCTTCCATTGGAAACTTCATAATCGTTCATGGGTGGCAAGTCCTTCTCTGATTTATAAAAAGTAAAAGGCAATCTTCCTGCCGGGTTATAATCTCCAAACAGCACATCAGCCAGAGCCGTACCTCCACTCTCACCAGGATACCAACACTCTACAATAGCCGGAACATGCGCCTCCATCCAATTAACAGACAAAGAACTTCCGGCTACCAACACAACCACCATATTTTTATTGATGCTGTAGATTTCCTTTAAATAAGCTATTTGGTCCTCAGGAAGACCTAACTCCACCCTATCTTTCCCCTCTTTTTCAATGGTTTTATTGATTCCCATGACGGCAATCACATAATCGCTCGTTTGAGCCGCTTGTTTATCTTCTTCGTACAAATCACCTGAATTACCCGGTACTTTCCAAAGTAATTGACAAATAGCATCACCTCCATTGTCAAAATACTCCAACTTAATGGCATATTTCTTACCTGCCTCCATTTTAATATCCACCTGATCGGTTGTTGTACCGCGGTTGTGCCACTCATCAACCACCAATTTATCATTTAACCACAACCGAATTCCATCATCTGAGTTTACGCCAATTTTATAGGCACCTGAAATATCAGGCACAATATAACCAGTCCACCTCATGGACTTATGGCGATAATTACTATATGAATCCGGTGGCTGATTTACCGGGTCAAAATTCACCACTTTATCTGTACGGGTTTGTGGCGTCCCTTCTAAAAACTTATCATCATAATACTCAGCATACAAACCCTTTTCATCATTCATATCATTACGCAAATATTCCGACTCAAGTAAGGACAGGTTTCTTGCAGCTGTTTTCCATTTCACATGTTGTATCTCTACCCGGTCTCCCACTTTATTTTGGATTCCTTTAAGGGGAGAAACAGGAGATATCACAGGCAGACCACTATAATCACCAAAAACGACCTGGTCGGCATTAAAACCAACCACTGCAATTTTCTTTATTTCATTCGCTTTCAACGGTAATAAATGGGTCTGGTTTTTAAGCAACACAATGGACTGCCTTGCTGTTTCCAGTGCCAGATCCTGATGCTTTTTCGAAGCAATGACATCGGGCGAAATTCGGGAATAAGGATTATCCTCTACCGGATCAAAGATACCCAATTTAAAACGAGCCTCCAGCACCCTTCGAACCGCCTTATCAATAGAAGCCTCGCTCACCAGTCCCTCTTTAAAAGCAGGAACCAGGTAATTTCTATAGATATCGTTACCACACTCCAAATCCAGTCCAGCCTCTATAGCTGCTTTTGCAGCCAGCTTTTTATCGGCCACAAAATGGTGCGATTTCTCCAGGTAAGTTAGTGCGCCACAATCGCTCACTACATAACCTTTAAAACCCCACTCATCCCTTAAAACATCGTTTAGCAACCAGCTATTGGCAGAACAGGGTGTTTGGTTGATGGCATTGTAAGCGCTCATTATTGACTGTGCCTTACCTTCGGTTATACAAGACTTAAAGGCAGGCAAATAATACTCCCGCAATGCGCTTTCTGAAATATCAGCGTTACATGCAAACCTGTTTTCCTCCTCGTTATTGGCAACAAAATGTTTGGGCGTAGAAACCACCTTTAGGTATTTTTCGTCATCACCCTGGAGCCCTTTAACAAAAGCCACCCCAATTTTACTGGTTAAAAAAGGATCTTCACCATATGTTTCCGGGGTTCGTCCCCAACGAGGGTCTCTGGCCATATTGATGGTGGGCGACCACATTGTTAGCAGGTCGCTATAAGGGTTCAGCTGATCTTTACCCTGATTATAGAAGTTCCATTTGGCCCTGGCTTCATCAGAGATGGCTGTAGCCACATCATTAATAAGCGCAGGATTCCATGTGGCAGCCAGCGCTATGGCCTGTGGAAACACGGTAAAACGTCCACCTTTAACTACTCCATGCAAGCCTTCATTTCCGTGATAATATTTGGCAACCCCCAGACGTGTAATTTCCTCTGATGTGCTGACTAACAAAGATACCTTTTCCTCTATAGTAAGGCGATTCAACAAATCATCCACCCTTTTTTCTACAGGTAAAGCTGTATTTTTAAAAGGATAACTATTTTGAGCAATGCCAATAAATGGGCATAAAGCAATCATCAATATAAGAAACAACTTCATTTTCGTAATTTTCTATTTAGTATTTATCTATAAAGTCAACGACTTCGTTATGCTTGCCACAAAAACAGTCATTTACGAAAAGCAAGCTCCTTAATTTTTATGACTTCACAAACTTCAATTAAATTTCTCAGCTAAAGACCAACACCTTAAGGACATAAAACAACCAAAGACACAATCGGACAATCCCGATTCATAAAATCTATTTATTCAATGCATCCGTCATTTCTAAAACCAATGTGCCCCCTTTTACAATATCACCATGCTGAATACTGAAACTATTTAACAGCTGATTATTCAACTTTATTCTTTTAACATAAAAATTATCATCGCTATTATTATTGGTCTCTATCACAAAGGTTTCGCCCGGATAAAAATCCGGATTCAAATGAATCGTTACCCGATTAAATATTGGGCTTCCGATTTGATATTGAGGATTCTCCTCAGTACCACCATTCATTTGAAACAAACCTAATTTCAATAAGACAGATAAACTCCCCATTAAACCCTGATCTTCGTCGCCATTAAAACCTGTGGCAGGACTCAATCCGGAAAACACTTTATTCACGACCTTACGAGTCCAGTACTGTGACAAATCAGGACGGTTTAACAGGTTAAACACCTGCGCCGTTTGCATAGAAGGTTGATTTCCATAATTGATAGGTATGCGTCGGTATTCAGGATGTAGCTCCCGATCATGAGAACCACCAGAAGTAAAGCCAATTTTTTCAGCTGTTTCAAACTGAGTATTCAGTTTTTCCACAGCCTTTTCTTTACCACCCATCAACTCGGCTAATCCTTCAATATCATGTGGAACAAACCAGGTTGACTGAGCTCCGTTGGATTCATTAAATCCTGTTTCATACTTATATGGATCCAAGGCTCCATGCCATTGACCATTCACCTCGCGAGGCCGCATCCAACCGGCTTCCTTATCAAAAGTATTTTTGTAATAGCCAGAGCGCTTTAAAAAATACTGGTAATCTTCGTGATGCCCCAGTTTCTTTGCCAACTGGGCCAAGGTCCAGTCCTGATAAGCATATTCCATCGTTAAACTTGCGCCATCCTGATGAAAGCCGTAATCTCCTTCAGGGAGGGGATATGGCACATAGCCTCTTTCGTGATAGTATTTAAATCCTCCACCAATGGATGTTTTGTGTTCATATCCTGCCTTCTCCATTATTCCACCAGCACTATGTGTTATCTTTAATGCCTGATAAATAGCCTCCAGATCATCCTTGACAATTTCTTTTTGAATGGCACTAACGATAAAAGGTGTTGAGGACGCCCCGGTCATCACATAAGTATAATTACCGCCGGAAGGGCCACGCGGAACAATACCGCCATCGTGATAATATTGCATTAAAGACTGAACAAACTCATTCATTATTTCGGGATACACCAATCCCCAAAGGGTATTAATGGTCCATTGAGCGCCCCAAAAAGCATCTGAATTATAATGATTAAACAAAGGTTTCCCCTCATTATCCAAAGGCAATTGGCCAACTCTAAAGGTATGACCCGTATTGTCCGGATAAGCGCCATTGGCATCACTAATGATTCTGCGCCCTTGCAAGGCATGCCACAAGTCGGTATAAAATCTTCTTTGAGCGGTATCGGAACCGCCTTCTATCTCAATACGACTTAGAAGACCATTCCATTCCTCTTTCGACGCATGAACCACCTGATCGAAATCCCAATGTGCCAGTTCGGTCTGCATATTAACAGCCGCATTTTCAACTGAAGTATAAGAGATCCCCACTTTCATTAATACTTCGGGGGCCTTATTTAAAAGACGAACCAGGTAATTTCCTGTTTCACCATCCCTAACAACAGACTCCACCTCAGTATTTAACGCTACCTTAAAAAAAACTTTGGTCGGTTTAGGGCGTCGTATGGTTGGTGCATTCACCAACTCACCCGTTAATTCCTTATCCCCACTCTTTACCAGCTTTCCATCCACAATATCACAAGGGCCCAATTTCCCGTTTACATTAAATAAAATAGCAGCTGGTTCATCCTGGGGGAAAGTATAACGATGAAACCCCACTCGTTTAGTACTGCTTAGCTCCACCTTTATTTTATACCTTTCCAACTCGAGAAAATGATAGCCGGGGGTTACTTTTTCGCTTTCATGACTAAATTTAGAATAGTAGTCGGTATAAACAGACTTTTCACGATCCTTTGATACAGTAAGGGGCATCACAGAAAGACCCGCTAACTGCCATGCGTGAATATGACTGAATCCTTTTACTGTATCAGTTTTATAACGATATCCGCTTCCCCAGGCGCCTCCCACTTGCGTGTCCGGGCTCAGGTTTACCATCCCAAAAGGACGACAGGCGGAAGAAAAAAAGAACCAACGTGAATTTTCCGTATCCAGCAAAGGATAAACCAGATCAACAGGTTCTTTAACAACGGCTTTGTGCTGTTTTGAATCTGGGGTACTGCAATAACTAAAGCATAACAATCCCAACACCCCTATGTTAAGCAATATACCTTTCACATTCTTGAACATTTTCTTTTTAGTCGGCTTCATATTCACTATAATTACTTGACTGATTACCCTGATTTTGGTTAATCAACACGTCACATGTTCCTTACAAAACAATAATTTTTATCTGCTTAAGATTAATCGTTATTTAAAGTCTGGTTATAGCAACAAAAAACAGCAAGCGAACAAAAAAATACGGACATCCTTTTTCGCATACCATTACAGATCTGTTTTTCCTGTCCATTTGCCCCCTCAACAACACAACGACCTACCTACATTGCCTCTGTTACATTCTTTATTTCAACCAGATCCTCCAATTCAGGGAAACCATTATTAGGCCTTCGTATGGCAGGATTATACCAATTTTTCCACTTTGGATTCATATCGCCACGCATACGTGTGGCAATATGCTCCTGGAGTAACATGCGGGCATTTTCTACCTTCTCCAATGCATCCTGCTTTTCAAGCTTATTTCCCGATTTTTGATATTTATCGCGAGCTATGGCAATATTCTGCAATTCGTTTTGGTAGTAAAGCAACTGTCGAATCAGTAAAACAGGCAATTCAACCTGATCATGATAAAAATAAGCTTTACTTTTTTCCACCTCTTTACCTTTCTCAACAAACTCCCAGGCGCTATCAATGATGGCCATACGCTGATCCAAATCGGCACTATACGCTCGTTGATAACTTTCGCTATTCTCAATTAAAGCATCGGTTTTTAAATGCTGATGATACATCTTAATACGGTAGAGTATTTCAACATAGCCATCTTCATTTAGCTGTGCCTGGTGCAGATGTTTATAGGCTGAAACCACATATTCAGCTGCGTCCTCCCCAAAATAGTAGCGCGTCCATTTCCGATAAAAATCTTCACCGTCAAAATCTTTATATGACTGGGC
This sequence comes from Geofilum sp. OHC36d9, assembly GCF_052400685.1. Classification (NCBI taxonomy): domain Bacteria; kingdom Pseudomonadati; phylum Bacteroidota; class Bacteroidia; order Marinilabiliales; family Marinilabiliaceae; genus Geofilum; species Geofilum sp. OHC36d9. Next base: position 23,703 of record NZ_JBQTGJ010000011.1, on the reverse strand, counting down.
AACCTTTGAGAAAGCCGTAATATTTAAAATAAACAAACGAAATGTTTGCCCGTTGACCTGTAAATACTTATTGGCGCCATAGGTATCAATAAAATGAGTCATGGTTTCGTCGATAAGCTCAGGACAAGGATCAGGCACCGTATGATTGCGCCAGAAACCGGCATGCATATACGTTCCAAAGTCATAACCTTTAGTACTCTTAGGTAAGTATTCGAATCCGAGCCAGCCATTATCACTCCAGGCAACAATAAAATCCTTTGGCGGATTAAAATCTTCATTAAAAATCTCCATCCCGTCATGATAGCAAATCAGCACTTTAACAGCATCCGGATTATGATTATCTATTAACTTCCCAAACTCAGCATACACCTCATTAAACACTTCGGTTTTATCTTCACCGCAAGTACTCTTGTATTCCCAATCCCATACTTGATTTCGGGGACGAAGCGAGAATATATCACATTTACCCACAGGCGTTTTCTCCAGGTAGTAAGTCCAGGCTTCTATCCATTTGTCCTTATTCTCTTTCCAGCAGCTAGCTTCAGCCTCACTTAACTGATACAACTTGTAACCCAACGACATATCAATCTGAACCTTCATCCCTTTCAGGTGGGCATAATCGATGAGCTTTTCAATATACTTAATATCAATATCGTAATCAGGTTTCAGTTTTTGGTAGGCTTCGCGTAAGAAAAACTCAGGCCGTCCCAACATATCGAACAGCTGAATGGCATTATATTTTAACCGAACCAATGAATTAATCATTTCGGTATACGTCTCCCAATCGTACTCCAGCAACTTACCCCGGTAATTTGCCAATTCATCCACATCATTTTCGAAATAACATAAAACAGGAATTTCAGGAGGCGCAATTTGTCGGTTTTCGAAATCCAATAAATCATTGTCAGATATAATATCAGGCGTTCTCCCGGTCCAGTATTCAAAAGGATCAATACCCAACACCTCGTGTGAATAATCATATATCGCATATTGTAATCCCTGAACATCAGAACCTGCTATCACAATAGCCTTTCTTCCTTTTTTTAAAGGAACTTTTGCCCAAATACCTCCACGCGGCCCGGGTTTTTCGTCAGATAAGGATATTTCATGACTACCGGCCAGCTGAGCTATTTTATGATGACTATCAATAGTCCCCAATAAATACACCACTCCATCCTCCGGCATATCCTCGGACTCAGTGAAAATTTCGATATTTTTATCCGTTACTTTCATCAGGTCCCTTTTCAAATCCTGAATAGCATTTTTTTCAAGATCTGTTGCATTGTCCCCTTGTACCAAATAAACCCCGTCGATGGATGAAGTACATGCATTTAATATGAATATCCCAACCAGTAAGTATAATAGCTTAATTGTCATATTTTTTAAATTACATATCATTTTATTTTTATTTATGATATTATACACCCTGCAAGCAAACATCAAATTGCCTGACATAAATCGTCCGCACACCTCTTTTGAAAATCCTTTTTATAAAAAATACAATCCCCACTTCTCTTGAAAAAGAGAAAAATGTATCTGTGTAAAAAAGGGATAGCAAAACAGATGGATATCTGAATTTCGCGTTCAAAGACATATTACCTGAGCATGTATAAAAAACACATGCCCGGGTATTGTAAACGAACTATGACCAGAGCCTGTCCGGAAACTAAGTGTTTGAAATATAAAGTTCAAATACAAGGCTTGCGCAGCTCGAAAAATGTGAGTTTACTCCCGTAAATGACCATTTTGAAAGCAAGCGTAACGCAGAAGTTGGACTTTATAGACAAACACTAATTAGTATTCAGGATTCTGCTTTAGTGAACCATCAGACAACTCCATTTCAGCAGAAGGAATAGGACGAACCAGGTGAATATCTGCATCAAACGCACCATGATCTATTACATGCGGATTATACATATTAATTCGTTCCTCCAGTTTTCCTGTTCTTTTCAGAATATTCCATCTATTGGACTCACCAGCCAACTCCATTGCTCTTTCATTTAAGACATCATCAATGTCAATGGATACGTAATAATCGGAAACGCCGGTAGCTCTTTCATGAACTTTATTAATATGTGCTAAAGCAGCCGTCATATTTTCCGCTTTCAGGTATGCTTCGGCGGCTACTAAATGGGTTTCTGCGACACGAAATACATAAGTATCTCTATATCCACCTTCGGTACCTGCTGAATTTTCATCATTGAATTTCCTGAAAATCGGAAAATTTGTTTTAATCTGGTTATCTGAGTATTGATAAATGACATTTTCAATATTATCGCCTACCGCATCGTAACCATATTGCCCAGGCTGATACACGAAGTATCGATTTAATTTATCTTTTAAATCAGCCGTGGTTAGCTTATTCTTAGGATAATAAATAATTGTATCGCCAATATTTATTTCATCAGTACCATAACCGGAAGTATACGATGTGGCTTCGGTTGCTAAAAGTGCCCGAAATACCGTTACCTCATCACGGGTGTCATTATCGTCAAACAAACCATAGAAAAAATCGGTAGGCATTGCCGCAAACACCACCTCACCATAAGGACTTGTTGTACGCTCAATCCCGAGATAATTAAAGACCTGGTTCATAAGAATACCTTGTTTATCGTTATCACGATCGTCGGCTTCCCCACCCTCGCCATATTGAATAGAAAATAAAATCTCATCATTTTCCTGATTATCATAATCAAAAACCTCAGCATAAGTTTGGCTTAAAATATCATAAGAATCAATGGCTAATTCAGCATACTGAGCAGCTGTTGTGAAATCATCAGAACTTCCAAAAGATTTATAACCGCGGGTTACATAAACATCAGCCAGTAGATGCTGAGCAGCTCTTTTGGAAAAACGCCCAAATTCAGGCGCGGACTCCAGGTCTGGAATGGCATCTTCAAGATCGGCAATGATTTGATTAAAGACCTCTTCCTCGCTGGATCTTGTATAACTAAATGATATATCATTTACATCATCCAACACAAGTACAACACCACCAAATTGTTGCACCAGATTATAATACGCCAATGCTCTTAATCCTTTGGCTTGTGCAATACCATAAGCTTTTGCAGTGGCATTGCTTTCGCTCCAACTAATAACATTTTCGTATTGATCGATGGTCGAGTTGGCATTACTAATAACCTTGTAGTTAGAATCCCAAACGCCCTCGACTCCGCCTACCGAAGAAGTCATATTGTAATATTCGTTCAAACTATTATTACTGTAAAAAGCATTTTGAGTGGTAAAAATATCGGTCCCATAAAAAGCGGTCGCATATTGCTTATAAACATCACGCAACGAACTATACATACCAACCACCAACTCATCTGCGGTGTCTTCTGTTATGTAACTTTCCGCGGTAATTTCAGAAGGATTTTCTTCCTCTAAAAAACTTTCGCATGCATTAAATCCCAATAAGAGACTTAACATCGAGCATGTATATATAATTTTCTTTCCTAATTTCATTGCTTTAATTTTTTCGGTTACAACTTAAGTTTCAATCCAAATAAAACAGTCTGAACTGAATAAGCCATGTTATAAGAATTCTGCAAACCAGTTTCAGGGTCAGGACCTTTATAATCGGTAAATGTAAATGGGTTTTGAAGATCGAAAGAAAGACGTAAACTTGAAATATTTAACTTCTTTATAATTTGTTTTGGCATATTATACCCAAGGCCGATATTACCTACTTTCACAAAAGACATATCAGCAAAATACCATTCGTCGTCAGAGCCAACACCGGGCATAGGATTTGTTGAATTCTGATTATTGGGCGTCCAATAATCCATATCTATATGATTGAATGTGGCTCCGTCACCATTGTGTGTGGCAAAATGCGAGTAAAATTCAGAGTGACCAAATACACCCTGACGGGTATAAACCATTACTGATAAATCAAGATTTTTGTAGCTGAAATTATTGGTCATTCCGCCAGTCCAATCCGGAGAGTGCGAACCAATCACTACTTTATCATCTTCGGCAGAAAGGATACCATCATTGTTTTGGTCTTTAAATTTGTATTGACCGGGGACATATCCATATTTATCAGCCTCTTCGGCCTCATCCATTTGCCAGATTCCGATCTTTTCGTATGCATACATGGCATCAATTGGTTCACCAACCATCAGTACGCCGTGCGTTCCGTAAACTTCTTTTTCAATATCATCGGTTAACTCAACAACCTCATTTTTGTTTTTGGCAAAATTGAAACTTGAGCTCCAGCTAAAGTCCCCTTTTTGTATATTAACCGTATTTAAGACCAGCTCTACACCACTGTTACGAACAGAACCGTAGTTTCCTTCCGATTCAGAAAAACCTGTTAGTGCCATTAGTGTTTTTCCCAATATCGCATCAACAGTCTTCTTGTTATAATATTCAGCTCCTAACCTTATTCTACTATCAAAGAAACCAAGATCCACGCCAATGTTATACTCTTTTGAACGCTCCCAGCGTAAATCATCATTGGATAAATCATCAATCACCTTTGCTGAGGCCGATTGATTGCCAAAAAGATAGGAATCATCGCTTAAATAAGCCTGCGAAGCATACCGACTCACAACCCCATCATTCCCTGATTCACCATAGGATAAACGCAATTTTAAGTTCGACAACCAATCTTTATCAGCCAGAAAAGGTTCCTGACTGACTCTCCAGGCAAATGCTGCCGACGGAAAAAAGGCCCACTTATTTCCCTTCGCTAATTTGGAAGATCCATCATAACGACCGGTAAATGTGAAAAGATATTTTTCATAGATATTATAATTAATACGGGAGGCAAAAGAAGTCAATGTTTCTTTTGAATAAAATGTACCATATTCCTGTATATCATCTCCTCCGGCAGTATTGTAATAAGAATAAGAGTCAGAATCGATATTACGAACCTGCAAAGCCGAACCTTCTTCTTGTTGAAGATAGATAGACGAAATTAAGGTCGCCTTCAGGTTATGCCCTTCTCTGACATTAAAATCAAAGTTGGCAATATTATCCCATGTATATGAATTTGAATAATTTGCCCGATAATAGGACCGTGTGCGACTTTGATCGTTACGCGCTGTTTTAGTCAACAAACCCCGATATTCACCATATCGTTGGGTAATCAGCTCCGGTGCAAAATTTGTTTTAAAATTAAACCACGCTGTCGGTTTAATTTCAATGAATGCATTGGCAATAATATTATACTTTCTGGTATTCACATTCCATGAACCATTTGCTTCATGAAGCGGGTTGATAAAACGTACATCCTGCGCATCAGGTACAGTTTTAATGGAACCATCTTCTTCATAAGCACTTACCGTTGGCGCTAAACGAAAAGAACTTCTGAATAACTCCATACTCCCTTCTTCGCGATCGGAATAAGAAAAATAAGATCGGATTCCGGCTGTTACAACCTTGCTTATTTTTTTAGAAAGAGATGAGCTTATATTGTAACGTTCGTAATTTTCAATTCCCACTAATCCTTCATCTTTGGTATAACCCACAGAAGCATTATAAAGCAGGCCTGATTCTCCGCCTGAAAAACCCAAGGTATGACTTGTTTGAATACCTGTTTCTTTTACTAAGTCAATCCAGTTGGTATAATTTCTATTGGCCACATTATTTCTTTCATCTTCGTCGTAGAATTCAGTATCTGTATCAATCACCGTATTATTCCAATCTTCTACACTGGCAACACCATCTTCCCATTGGCTTTCCCATTGACCTCCTCTTAGTGCGTCAGAAACATAGCTAACATATTCATCTCCATTGTAAAAATCAGGAGTATTAGTAGCCGTATTCACACCAAAAGTGCCATCGTAAGTAACTTGCATTTTACCGCTTACGCCGTTTTTTGTAGTAATAATAACTACCCCATTGGCACCTCTTGAACCGTAGATAGCTGTTGCGGATGCATCTTTTAACACATCCATTTTTTCGATATCCGAAGGATTTAAAATGCTCAAATCATCCATAAATACGCCATCTACAACATATAGTGGTTTTGACAAGTCATCATCCAGGTCATTACTAACACCATCCTTTTTAACATTGGTATTCTTAAGTACCGTATTACCCCGAATTTTAATGGACAACTGCGCACCCGGTTTAGAACTCAATCTGCGCACATCAACACCCGCTACCTGTCCTTGAATTGCTTGTCCAACATCCGTTTTATTCATCTCGGTTAACTTTTCAGCACCAATGGATTCCACAGAACCTGTTAAATCACTCTTTTTAACCGAACCATAACCAATAGCTACCACCTCATCAAGGCCAATAGCATCAGCAACCAGTTGCACATCGATAACGGCCTTGTTGCCAACCTTTATTTCCTGATTTGTAAATCCTACAAAAGAAAATATAAGCGTCGCAGCAGATGCGTCAGTAATCATTAACGAATAATTACCGTCTATATCCGTAATAGTGCCCGAGTTTGTTCCTTTAACAAAAACATTTACACCCGGCAATGTTTCATTACCTTCATCTATAACGGTTCCCGATATGGTTCTTTGCTGAGCCCAACTAAATGAAGTCATCAAGCATGCGATAGCCAGCAACAAGAATCTGGTTTTAATCTTTTTCATATAGTTTAATTTTTATTAACGGCTCAAATGTAAAGCACATCCTTTTTTAACACATGGATTATCAGACCAGAGACATGGATAAATTATCACACATTGATTATGTGACGATTACACACAGAAATCATACAATTAAAATAAATATACGACCTAATATAATATACAATCGTAACCACCGATTAATGTTTATTAAACAATTGCAAAAATCAGAAATGGGATATGGACATTTTGATCATACAGATGGATATTCTATTCTTGCGGATTACATTCTGTATGAAAAAAGACAATCATCTTAGCGACAAAAAAACTTTACTGTTGAAGTTTCCCTGCGAAAAGCATATTATCAGCAGGCATTTGACAAATTTTATTCATAAACATCTTTCATGTACAGCAACTTCTGAAACATCTATCTTAAAAAACAGCTCCCTTTTACTGGCATTAAGGAATTCTATTGATTAAAAAAGCCCGATTCTTTACAGAATCGGGCTTCTTGTTATACAATTTCACTTAAACATTTAACGAATGTTAGCAGGAGAACAGCATTTTTTTTCGTCACGTCCGCTTTCAAAACGATCATTTACACCAGGAAACTCAAGTTTCTCTGGCTTCGCAAGCTTCAGAAATAAACTCTTCTTACCAGCCACAAAAAGGATTTTGAAATCACTGGCTATTTATTTTTTCAGGACTACAAGTACTTTTTCGTATGCTTTATCTAAACGAAAATCGACTTGAGCACCATTATTTCTATTTACAAATATCTGTCGTTGTTCAACAAGTTCTTCATTCTTGTAAAATTTCAGTTGAACAGGTTTGTGTCCTTCGTAAAAAGGTATTTTAACCGCCACCGGTTGATCATTCTGTATCACATAGCCCTGTTCGGTTCGCTCGATACTTATATTAACGGCTCTGGCATAGGCAAGTATCCCCCAGTCTTTGTAATCGAACTTATACATACCCGACAAAAATAAAAATATGGGCATCTTTTCCTCGTCCAGTTGTCGAATGACAGAAAGAAGTCCCTTCTGGTAAAAGTCTTTTTCCAGTGCAATATCGTTTTGTGAAGCATTGGCAACAATCACATCCCTGGTTTTACCATCGTTATGTGTCAGTGCTATTTTTTGTGCATCAGGACTATCTTCTAACTCCGGATAATCGACGGCTAAAACAGAATTAACTTCTCCATCCATATAAGGGTTGAACACAACGGCGAAGGGATTTCGCCAGGCCTCTGCATCTCTCCTTAAAATAAGAGTTGGAATTTTCTGCCCCAACATTTCAACCGGAGCGGTCCCCTTTGATAAGGCATTGGATTTTGGCGCCTGGGCGGTAAACACAGTCTGTCCTTCAGCACCTTTTATCCATACTTTCATTAAATTATCAGACTGACCTTCACGCTTTAATGTGAACAAGGCATTCACATTTTCAGAAGTGAGCGCCGCCTTTTTATCAGTGAGATAATCGTAGGCCTTCATATCACCGTGAGCTGTTCCCAGTTCATCCGTCGCATGCAATTTGAAACGTTTACCATTACCGTCAAACAGCTCAAGCGACTGCCCCAGATTATGATAAAAATATTCATGTTTTTGATTGGACTGACTCTTTTTGCGCGATCTGAAAACATCCACGATATAACCATTTCCCTGTGGCGATTTAATCATAGCTGTTAATCGTTGCTGATCAGAAAGTGTTTTAGGTTCCACAAAAGAGACATTTACAAAAGACACTTTATCAAAAGTAACCTTAGCTTCGCCCGCAGCCGGATAATTGTTATCCAATGTAAAAGGATGATACCCGCGCATTCTGCCATAACTGGAGACTCCATCCACAACCACTGTGTTATGCGCCGGAAACTGAGAATAATATTCACGATGATCGGTATGCCAATAGCTGGGGCCTTTTGACATGTCAGGACCCAAAACATAGTTATTGGCATATAACTCCATGGATATCCCATTTACATGCGAGTGATTACCAAAAGTTCCAACCGTGGAAACCATCATAGCCTGATCAGCCTCACCCATACGTTGAATAAACAGACTCACATTGGGGGCATAAAAAGCCGGCGTTATTAATTGCTTGCTTAATTCCTTTGTTTTAGCAGCATCGGTCTCAAGTAACTGATTGGTATAAAAAAATAAATCAAAAAGATCTTTGCCCTCCCGCGTATATTCTCCCATATCTATCAATTGCTCAAGCAATCCGGTTATAACCAGCTCTTTTTCCTTCATATTATATTTTCGATAATAAGAAATTAAAAGCTCGAAGTTTTCGGGTGGAATGATGCCATGACGAGCATCCCCAAAAGCAACGGTATATCCACTTGGGAAAAGATACTGAAAGGCAGCCAGCGCAGCTTTTTCAATAACCGGGTAATTAGCCAGCTCATTGGCATTGCTCACATTATCGAGCAAAGTTAATATATGCAGTAAGGAACTGGTCACGTGTAAAGAATACGAGGAAGACTCAGGCCAGATACCTGTGTTTTGATCATAGGCCAAAACCGCTTCTTTGATAGACCATTGTCGTTCTGTTGATTGATCAAAAGTATATTTCAAATAATATTGCTGGCCTTTACCATTGGCATAATTTTCATCATCATCTAAAGCCAATGCTATATGCGTTAAATGATTGGCCTGAAAAAGGTTCCAATTATTATCAGGGATGCCATTTTTTATCATTTGATCGCCCCACTTTTGAAAAACAGCCGAAATATGATCAAAGTCTCTGTTATTCTTTAATAAATAAGGATGCAAAAAATCGTAGGTAATCGCTAAGTAATCTACGATTTTATCGTGAATTACTTCAAAAGTCGATAATCCCGAAACCCTTTGCTGATGGGAATTATCCAAATCAATGGGTGCATTTCGGTAATACATTCCTTCTATGTATGTTAAAAACAGGGGCTCAGCAAACGCCGCGTATTTTTCCTCGCCCGTTAACCAATACAAAAAAGCAGCATCTTCGGCCACACTCATTATACTTTGGTTAATTCTTTCAATGGCAAAACCCACTTTAGAAGGGTGAACCCACTCTTTTTCACCGGTTTTCTTATTTTCCAGATGCATTCCTCTTTCGTCGTCGAAATAAGGCTCCACCTCTTCGATGGAAGGCGTTCGATAATCAGTTGCCCAATCACGTGTTCCTGAAAAACGAACCGTCGGCACCGGCGCTTTTCCTGATGAATGGGAAAACTTACCGCCATGTAAAAACACCTCAGTATGTTTTGTCGTCCAATTCATCTGTAAGCGGGAAACCAACCACTCAGGTTCATCTTTACATTTCTCCAAATATTTTTCTACATTCTCTTTCTTCTTCTGTATTAACTGTTTCTTCCACTCAACATTATTGACGGACTTTAAAAAATCGGCATTACTTGTGCTCCCCGAATAGATGCGTGGGTGATTTTCATTTCCTGCACAGGCGCTACCCACTGCAAAAAACAACATGAATGCCGTCAGGACCATTATCAATCTACAACTCATATAATTTGTTTGTTTTTACCATATGAAACGAACCATGAGAGTAATCATTCATCTTTATGAGTGATCACTCTCATGCTCGCATCACATTAATGATGCACAAAAAAAGCTACTTTATTAAGCGAGGCCTTTCATTCAGCACAACAGACAATGCTAAAGGCTATGAATCTCAAAACTTCCATTTAATTTAATGTTAGTCGATGAGCTTCCAACTTTCACATTAAACTGACCAGGTTCAACCGTCCAGTTCATATTTTTATCCAACAACTGCAAATCATCAGGATGCAGAGTTATATTTACCGTCTTTGTCTCGCCCGGCAATAAACGGACCCGCTCAAAACCTCTCAGTTGCGACTCATAAGTTGTTACACTACTAACAACATCCTCAAGGTACAATTGAACGACTTCATCACCTTCAACTTCCCCGGTATTAGTTACCTTAAACGAAATATGAATATCAGCCTGAGAAAAAGCACTTACAGGACTAATTTTTAAATCGTTATATTGAAATGTTGTATAACTCAATCCATACCCAAACGGATATAAAGGTTCAGTGACGCGGGTTGTTCCATATCCGTTACCCACATCTTCGGTCTGTCCGCCATGCGAACCTTTTTTAAATGGAAAATTCAGAGGTATTTGACCGGTTGATTTTGGAAATGTAACAGATAATTTTCCCCCCGGATTATTGTCGCCAAACAAAGTTTCAGCCACCACATCACCTGCCGATGTTCCGGGAAACCAGGCTTCTAAAATAGCCGGGATATATTTATTTTCCCAATTAATAGTTAAAGGCTGTCCGTTAATTAAAACAAGAACAACCGGTTTTCCGGTCGCATAGAGCGCCTTCACCAGTTGCAATTGCCGGCCGGGTAACTGAAGTGAAGTACGCGATTTACTTTCACCAACTCTCTTCTCATCCTCACCTACAACGGCTATAATGACATCTGATTTTTTTGCTTGCTCAACGGCTTCGTCAATACCAGCTTGCTCCTCCTCAGTTAAAGGCACATCCATCAATTCACTTTCGGGCCAGCTCGCATCCATCACGTCACAACCTTTTACGTAATTCACATTGAACTTACCTTCGCCATAATCTTTAATTCCTTTATAAACCGACACAGACGTATTATCGGCCGGGCCATACCGGCTAAAAGTATAACCGGTTGCATCGGCCAAAGGACCGACAACCAACAAATCCTCAATTTTATTGACATCAAGAGGTAAAAGATTATTTTCATTTTTCAATAAAACCATCGACTCTCTGGTGATCTGCCGTGAAAAAGCTTCATTTTCGTCGGTATGAACAATCTTGTTGGCCAACTGGGGATCACTGACAAAAGGATTGTCAAACAAACCCAGTCTCATTTTTACTCGCAATACATCAGCCACACGCGCATCAATGGTTTGCATCGAAATACGCCCTTCCTTAATCAACTCACGCAAAGGTTCAATATATGATTCCGGCGTTCTAAAGGTAGTGCGAACATTCAATCCGGCTTCAACTGCTTGCCGCACGGCATCACTATAATCCGTCGCAACAGCATGCTTATCAAACAAATATTCAACCGCTTCGCTATCAGATACCACATACCCTTCAAATCCAAATTGCTGTCGTAACAACTCGGTCAGGAAGTAATAACTGCCCGTTATCGGCACGCCGTCATAATCGTTGTAACTACTCATGACTCCCATAGGCTTAGCCTCTTCAATGACCTTTTTAAAGGGATAAAGATACAGTTGGTGCATTTCGCGTGGCGCAACATGCGGATCAGTTCGCGCCTGGCCATCACGGGCCCCTTTAGGCACACTATACACCGCAAAATGCTTAACGGTGGATGCGACGCCCTCCGATTGCAAACCTTTAGTCATCGCCACCCCCAATTCACCGATATGAAACGGATCTTCACCATAACACTCAACAACCCGTCCCCAACGAGGATCACTGGCAACGTCAAGTATTGGAGCATAAATATTGGTATATCCTAAAACTTTGGCCTCGCGTCCAACAATTTGACCCGCCTGATAAACCAACTCTTTATTCCAGGTAGCCCCAATTCCAATGGGAGCCGGCAAAGGAGTGGCTCTTTTGTGACACAATCCATGCACCCCTTCATTGGTAAAATCGACCGGAATACCCATCCGTGTTTCTTCAATAAACCATTTTTGAACAACATTTATGGCCTCGGCATGATTGCTATACGGATAAGCATATTTGGTGTAGGTATATGGCCGGTTTTGTATCGTATTCAAGTGTTCATCAATATTTGCAATACCATCTTTCCACACTCTGCTTTTCCATTTCTCATTGGGCAATTCATCTTCCAAAACCCGTGAAAAACCATAAAGTGTAGCCATCTGACAGGTTTTTTCTTCCATCGTCATTTGCGATAAAAGATCGGCAACACGTACGTCAACACTCTGAGTCGGATCTTCAAATAAATCCTTCTCTCCATTTTTATTGAAATCAATCCATCCTTTGTGATAGATTTTGTGTTCATCTTTCCGCCCTGCCGACGTCAATAATATCAAGCACAAAGCAGATAGAATAACTTTGTAAATTTTCATTCGGAATAAATTCATAGTATTTGTTTTTAGCTAACTGTTCTCTATTGGATTACAAAAACCGCCTCTTCATGAAGCCATTCATTTACTCAACATCAAACAAAATGATTTCTCGACCAATCAACAATATAATGCAATCTGATTTATCATTTTTTACCATATATAAACAAAACTACACCATTTAGACTTCCAAACAATGCATTTTTGTACCATTTGCATGGATAAACGATTCAATTCAGAGTGGATGCTTCACAGTCAAAAAATTAAGTTATAAATTTGAGATCAAGGCTTTACAGCTATAAAAGCCATAGAGCAACACAAACAACAGCGCCAATCACTGCCATTTTTAAAACTACAGCGATCAAAGCGATTAGCCAGGCAGATATCAACATCGAATAAAACAATTTGATAGAAGCCAAAAAATATCAGGGTGACTTTCGGTTGCAAACAGCCGTGAAAAATGTAGAAAAATAGAAATTGAATACCGACAGAGAATTTTCTATTGCGCTTTATAAATCAAAAAAGCACTTAAACCAAATGATTTAAGTGCTTTTTTAAAAGTGCCCAGAACAGGACTCGAACCTGCACGTACTTGCGTACACTAGTCCCTGAAACTAGCGCGTCTACCAATTTCGCCATCTGGGCAGACATTAATATTTTCAGCGGTGCAAATATAGGAAGTTATCCTTTTGTAACAATAATTATCGGCAAAAAAAAAGAATGTTTTTTAAGCGCCGGCGTACCACTCCTCCACTATTAATTGATTTACACCCGTCAAAAAAATGTCTAACGCCGTTCCAGCAATACCACATTTTCAACATGGTGCGTATGTGGAAACATATCAACGGGCTGTACTTTAGCCACCGTATAACGAATGTCGAGCAAATTAAGATCACGGGCCTGAGTGGCCGAATTACAACTCACATAAACAATCCGTTCGGGCGCCGCATTCAATATAGATTGAACCACATCGGCATGCATCCCGGCACGCGGCGGATCGGTAATAATAACATCGGGATGACCATATTTATCAAACAATTCGGCCGTTAGCAAGTCTTTCATATCACCCGCCATAAAAGTAGTGTTGTCAATTTTATTAATTTCGGCATTCACAACGGCATCTTCAATGGCTTCCGGAACATATTCAATTCCGATTACTTTTTTGGCCTGATGTGCCAAAAAGTTAGCAATGGTTCCCGTTCCGGTGTAGAGATCATAAACGGTTTCGTCACCTGTCAGGCCTGCAAAATCACGGGCAACCCGATACAGATTCAGTGCCTGTTCCGAATTGGTTTGGAAAAAAGATTTAGGCCCTATTTTAAAGGTCAGATCTTCCATCACCTCAAAAATATGATCACGGCCGGCAAACAATTCAATGGGCAAGTCGGTAATTGTATCGTTGGCTTTACCATTAATAACGTACATCCACGATGTTACCTGCGGGAATTTCTCAATCAGATGGTTCAGCAAAGCTTCACGCGCAACCTCATCGTCCTCATAAAAAGAGAGAACAACCATGACTTCGCCAGTGGTGGCGGTGCGAATCATCAGTGTGCGCAGCAGACCGCCCCTATTCCTCAAATCAAAAAAAGTGAGACCATGGGCTTCGGCATATTCTTTTATGTCCAACCGAATACTGTTGGAAGGTTCGGGTTGCAGATGACACTGTTTGATATCCACCACCTTGTCGAACATACCGGGAATGTGAAAACCCAGACCATTGTTGTCGGTTATTACTTCATCGGAGGCCATTTCATCCTGCGTTAACCAACGTTTATTTGAAAAGGTAAACTCCAGTTTATTACGATAAAACGTTTCGGACGGCGACCCCAGGATGGGCATTATTTCGGGCAGCTGCACCTTCCCTATCCTTGTTAAATTGTTAAATACTTCGCGTTGCTTAAAAGCCAGCTGTTCTTTATACGGCAATTGCTGCCATTTGCAGCCACCACACACGCCAAAATGCTCGCAAAAAGGCTCTATTCGTAACTTTGAATAACTATGAAAAAGGATCGGAAACCCTTCATAATAATTACGTCGTTTTTTGGTCACCTGCACATCCACCACATCGCCAGGAATGGTTTGCGTGACAAAAACCACCTTATCGTTAACTTTCCCCAAAGATTTTCCTTCAGCGGCTATATCTGTAATCTCGAGCCCTTCGAGCACCGGTTTGTTTTTTCTGGATCTTCCCACAACAAAATTATTTTGCGCCAAAGATATTAAATAATTGGTCGGTTAAAACCTTCGGCATTTAGTTTCTGTAATATATCGTCTTTGCAAGGAAAAGCCACATACTGCGTTATTCTCGTTTTTGAAACAGTCATTTACAATTAGCAAACGCACTGGTTTCAAAAGCCTTGTCCTCGACGTTTTATTATCAAAGCCCCGAAATAAGACTTTTCCCGCCGGCACTTTA
The DNA here is from genome assembly GCF_052400685.1 of Geofilum sp. OHC36d9. Classification (NCBI taxonomy): domain Bacteria; kingdom Pseudomonadati; phylum Bacteroidota; class Bacteroidia; order Marinilabiliales; family Marinilabiliaceae; genus Geofilum; species Geofilum sp. OHC36d9. The sequence goes on along the minus strand of NZ_JBQTGJ010000011.1, from coordinate 8,683 downwards.
TAAGTGATCACGGCAGTTCTTTGGTCACGGTTAATTATTGTAAATTATTTACGATGAAGAATCGACGTCAACGCTTAAAGAAAAAAGATTTGAAAGTCGGGAATTAAAAAAATAAAATTTGGTACGATCGACTGTTTATCTCAAATGGATTCAGCTTAATAGATGTAAGTATCTGTGCGAGTTTTTTTTGTATTCGTAAAAAAAATTACGCGAATACTTTATAAATAATAATAACTTTATGAGTGCGTTGGGCATCATACATGAAACCATTTGCTAAAATTGAAAAGAATGAAACTTAATTTTATACAACCATACATTTCAATAACAAAATTTGACTCGATTGAGCTAAATGATTTTTCAATTATAACAGGAAAAAATGGCTCAGGTAAGACTCATTTGTTGAATGCAGTAAAAAAAGGTAATGTTGGAATTGAAGGAGTTGATAAGTCTGAAATTGTGTATTATAACTACAATGACTTCACAGTTTTTACTGGTAATTTGCAGCAGAACCCTCAGTTTCAAAATCGATTAAATGAATGGAATACAGAAAAGCAGCAATACTTTAATAAGATTCAGCAGTTTAAAAATAAAGCCAACCAATTTAGTGTACAGACAAACAACTCACTAGACCAACATTTATATAATTTAATGCAAAAACCTGGTTTTAGTTTTGAGCAGCATTTTAATAATATAAAGGACTTTGAATTAATTGATGAATGTAAAAAAGAGCAAAATATCCCTAATGCTATTAGAGTAAAGCAACAGTTATTTACTCCTAAATTCTTTCAATTTGCATATCAATATCTAAACAATGCTAAAGGTAGTGTAAATGACATAAGTTATGACAACTTAAAAATAAGATACACTCAATTAAAAGAATCTCTAGTTAACCAATTAATCTTCAATTTTAATAATCAACCTAATTTTAATTTCGAACAATGTTTTGGCAATAAAAGGGATTTTGAATTGCTTGTACAGTTTAAAGATGAACAAAATATTTCCAATGCTATTCAGGCAAAACAACAGTTATTTACTCCTCAGTTTTTTCAGTTTGCACATCAATACTTAAATGGCAGTAAAGGCAGAATTGAAGATTTTACATATGACAAACTAAAACTGAAGTTTAATGAAATAGAAAACACTTGTGACGAGTACTTATCTGATGAAGATGAGGGTTTGTTTAAGTTTCTAAAGAATACAGTCCAAGGTAAAAGTATTTTTAGTCTTAACAACAATGACTTTGAGTCTCCCAACCTTTTTCTTGAAGACATAGCTAATGAGGAAAAAGAATATCAATTAAAGAAGACTCAGAATAGCTTAAATAAAATTCAAGCTACAGAATATGGTCAAAACCTTGCATTTTTAAGTGCAGAGAAATTTATAGAAAAGCATGGTTTATCTCCTGTTGAACAAATAAACAATGTATTAACTGAGTATGATTGTAATGGATACTTTTTGCATACTGCACCAAATCAGCAATTTCTAGGAGTTGATAAAAAGAACATAAAAGTTCAAATTACTTTAATACATAAAGAAAAAGGATATACTACTACATTTGAACAACTTTCATCAGGAGAAAAAACACTAATTGCGTTATCCTTACTGATATATAAGACAAGAAAAAACAAAATTACTCCAAGGGTTTTATTATTAGATGAAGTTGATTCATCACTTCACCCTTCTATGATAAGTAGACTGCTCAATGTATTAGAGAATTTATTTATTAAAGAGCAGGGATTTAGGGTTATAATGGCAACACATTCACCTACTACAGTGGCATTAAGTCCTGAAGAATCAATTTACATCATTGAGAAGAATGGAGAACAGAAAATCAAGAAAGAAATAAAGTCAAATGCCATAAATATTCTAACTGAAGGTATAGCAACAATATCACATGAGGATAGTAGTACAAGTATTAATTATAATATTGGAAATACTGATTTACCTGTTCTATTTACAGAAGGTATAACTGACAAAATTATACTAGAAACAGCTTGGAAAAAGCTATTTGAAACAGCGATGCCTTTTTTTATACAAGACTGCTTTGACGCTTCTTTTTTAGGTAATCTCTTTAGGAGAGCGGAAGATGCACAAGACGGAATTTTTTCGAATTATCCAGAGAAAACATTTATTGCCCTGTTTGATTTTGACCAAGAGGGATATAATGTGTGGAATGGATTAAAGAAAAAATATTTGATTTGTGAAGAAAATCCCAAAAAGGCATTAACAATCAAGCATAAAACAAAAAGTGCATATGCGATTCTATTGCCTGTTCCTGAAAATGAAAGCATAATTAAGCAGGTGATAAAATCAGGTAATGATACCTTTAAAAATGAATCTATTCTCTCTATTGAATTATTGTTCTATGGTCTAGAATCATTGAATCATTATTTTAAAAAAGAGCAAATAAAAGGTGGTGGTGAGATAGTTCTATTTAAAGGCAAAAAAAGAGATTTTGCACTTAATTTAAATGACTTAAATAATAATGACTTCATAAGTGTAAAGCCATTATTTGAAAAAATAAATGAAATATTAAGTACGAATGCACAACAATAAATATGCGTAATGCGGGGCGATTTAATAAATTCGAATTTTAAAGCATTTAATAAACAACGTAGCGGTTTGATAGTGAAGTGCCTTGAAATCCCGCACTACGCAAATCCGAGCCGTTAGCAAATATAAAAAAACAGAATCATGCCTAAATGTAAGCTTTGTAATGAAGAAAAACCTTTGATTAAGAAGTCTCATATTATTCCAAACTTCATGTATAAAGACTTATATGACGAAAACCACAGAATTCGAAAATTTGATGCAATTGAAAAATCAAAGGGAATTGATAAAGTATCAAAACCTCCAACTGGAGAATATGAAGGTGGAATTCTTTGTAAAGAATGTGATAATGAAAAGATAGGGCAATTTGAGAGCTATTTATCAAAAATCCTTACGAATCCGAACATCCCAGAAGACCAAAAACCAAAATGTGAAAAAATTACAAACGATACAGGCGTTGAGTTTACAAGAGTGACTAATATTGACTATAAATCAGTGAAACTTGCTTTACTTTCAATACTATGGAGAGCAAGTATTTCAAATAGACCAATGTTTAATGAAGTAGATTTAGGACCACTAGGAGAAAAAATCAGAAAGATGATTGATTCTGAGACACCATCTAACGACAAGGATATATCGATAGTTGTAATGTCATGGCATAATGATGATAAGACCGCCAAAGATATAATTGCACAACCTAGACGACATAAAAAAGATGGAAAGACACATTATTCTTTTATAATAGGTGGATATATTGTAATCTTTTATATTTCGGATAATTCTATACGAAAAGAAGTGGAACCTTTTAGATTACAATCAGATGATTCATTATCAATAATTCACTTGCCTAAAGGAAAGGGAATGGAGTTTTTAGTTGATTATTCAGGTGCAGGAAAGAAATAGAAAATTACGGTTGCTAATCGAGCAGACTGCCGCCAGTCTAAAAGCCTAACGCAAAGCCTCTCACACCACCGTAAATACGCGAGCTCTGCTCCCACCTTTCGTTCAAAATATTCACAGGATATTTTTCACTCTGTTGCATATATGGCGGTTCGTACCTTGATGGGTTAAACGACAAATGAAGTTCCGGCATAGATATGTAACCGCGTCTCTTTAGTCTTGAAATAGTGATAGTTGTTCCTAAAACAGGACTTTGAGCAATTGGCCATCCCCCTTTCCGGGAACGACTAATGATGTGGTTACTTACCCATACAATTATGCCTCTTATTCCGTTCCTGCTGGTCAGTTCAGACTTTTGAAGGCTCGCTTACTTCACTGCATGAATCACTCCAAACCAGCTTGCGACTTACTAATGTTTACCGGTGTTAACCAGGCACATAAGAGACTTTCACTCTCTGAACTTTCTCTCTAATTATAGAGAGAATTTGTTTATATTTACCATTCAAGGCACACACTGGCGGTAATACGCAATGCGGGGGATGGTGTAAGTTCGAAAGTGAGTACAGCTAATAACCATTTCAACAGTTTGATAGGATTGTGCTTCGAAATCCCCGCAAAGCGCATACCGCGTAAACGTTGCCGTTTATTGCAAGAGAGAAGATTTCACGCTTAAAGCTCATTTTTTCTATCTTTGAATAAAATGATGAAAAATGGCAGAAAATCAAAATATTGAATGGAAAGAATCGTGGAGAGACGAGTATCTAAAATGGATATGTGGATTTGCTAACGCCAAGGGTGGTTCAATAATTATCGGAAAAGATGATAAGGGAAAAATAATTGGTATAAAGAATGCGAAAAGACTACTTGAAGATATTCCCAATAAAGTCAAAGATGTTTTAGGTATAATCGTCGATGTAAATTTATACGAAACCGAAAATGGTGAATATTTAGAAATCAGAGTTGAGGCACATCCCTATCCAGTAAATTACAAAGGACAATATCACTATCGAAGCGGAAGTACAAAACAAGAGTTGAAAGGCAATGCTTTGGACAAATTCTTGTTACAGAAAAAAGGGATACGTTGGGATGGGGTTCCAATTCCAAATGTTTCAATAGAAGATTTAAAATCAGACACTTTTGACCATTTTCGCAAAAAAGCTGTTAAAGCACAAAGGATTGAAGAGGATGTGCTTACAGACACAAACGACCATTTACTTGAAAATCTGCAATTAGTTGAGAATAAATATTTGAAAAGAGCTGCACTGTTGCTTTTTCATCCAAATCCTGAAAAATTTGTTACCGGTGCATACATAAAAATTGGTTTCTTCCAATCTGATGATGAACTGAAATTTCAAGATGAAGCACATGGAAATTTATTTGAACAAATTGAAAAAACCATGGACTTGCTATTTGCAAAATATATTCACTCTTCAATAAGTTATGATGGATTAAACAGAGTTGAAAAATACGATTATCCTAAAGAAGCCATAAGAGAAGCATTATTAAATGCGGTTTCTCATAAAGATTATTCCGAGGGAACACCAATACAAATAAGTGTTTATCAAAACAAAATAATTTTCTGGAATGATGCCCAATTGCCAGAGAATTGGTCGGTTGAGAAACTATTAACAAAGCATCCATCTAAACCATACAATCCTGATATTGCAAACACCCTGTTCAGAAGTGGATACATTGAAGCATGGGGACGCGGAACCATCAAAATGATTAATGATTGTGTTAGATTTGGCATCCCTTCGCCGAAATATTTTTATGAAATGTCAGGTTTTTGGGTTGAATTCACGAAAGATAAACTTAGTGAAGAGTACTTAGAATCACTTGATTTGAATGACAGACAGCGAAGAGCAATTGATTTTCTAAAGAATAAGAAACGAATAACCAATCGTGAATATCAATCAAACTTCAATGTTTCCAGAAATACAGCCAGTAGAGATTTATCCGAACTGGTTGAAAAAGGCTTAATAAAAGCATCTGACGCGAAAGGAGCAGGTTCATTTTATGAAATTTGAATTGCACCATAATTGCACCAATTGCACCATGGAAAATAATTGATAGATTGAAAAAAGCAACAAAACAGCAATCGAGCACGAACGCATAATCGAGCAGACTGCCGCCAGGCTAAAAGCCAAACGGAAAGCATCTCACACAACCGTACGTACGCAAGCTCTGCTCCCACCTTTCGTTCAAAATATTCACAGGATATTTTTCACTCTGTTGCATATATGGCGGTTCGTACCTTGATGGGTTAAGCGACACATGAAGTTCCGGCATAGATAGGTAACCGCGTCTCGTTAGTCTTGAAATAGTGATAGTTGTTCCTAAAACAGGACTTTGAGCAATTGGCCATCCCCCTTTCCGGGAACGACTAATGATGTGGTTACTTACCCATACAATTATGCCTCTTTTTCCGTTCCTGTTCGTCAGTTCAGACTTTTGCAGGTTCGCTTATTTCACTGCATGAATCACTCCAAACCAGCTTGCGACTTACTAATGTTTCCCGGTGTTAACCAGGCACATAAGAGACTTGCACTCTCCAGACTTTCTCACAATAAAATGTGAAAATTTGTTTATATTTACCATTCAAGGCACACACAATGTATATACAAAACAGGCGAAACAGTAGTAATTTCAACGGTTTGATAAGTTTAAAGCCCGCAATCGCCTACTTTGCATATACTAAACGTTAGGGGCAACCATGAAAAACCACTACATTATCAAAAATAGACATTAAAATGATTACAGTAATAGAGGATAGAAAACAGATTGCTAAATTTCATGAGAGATTTCAGTCTCGGTTAAATGACTTTTTTACAGAAAAAATTGATTGTATAGTAGGTTTTCCAGGCGGTAGTTTTTCTGATACAGTACGATACTCAAATGAATTAAACATATGGACTTCCACCGAAATCATTAACAATAAATATTGGAATGGATTTGGTATTGGACGTCCTTTTGAAGGAAGAGGAAATTCATTAAATGGAGAAATAAATTTTCCAATTACTGGTATTAATAGAAGTATTGCAGGTGCATTTGCAAAACAAGACAGTGGAGAAATAATTGTACTTCACAGAGGTAAAATTGGTGGAGGGAAAAAAGGAATTGGAAAAAACTTCTTTATAAATAACTATCGTGGTGATTTTGTTTCTGTAATCGATGGAGATAGAGAAACTGAATTTTGTTTAATTGGCGAATTAGAATCTAATCACTTTCCCAGACAAGTATCAAATTTTATATCGGAAATTCATAGGGTTAAAAACTTACACAATTCAGATAAACTAGATGATTTTAGTGTTTTTTTTGATTTTAATTATACAAATGAAAAATCTGGGACTTCAGTTACTGAAAGAACGGAACCGATTGTAATTGAACGGACTCATGGAATTGTTGTAAATTCTCTTGCATCTATGCTTGAACGTTCTGGATTAAAAATAGGTAATGATAGAAACCGAGATTTGTTTACATATAATGAAGGAAAAGTAAATAGACTATTTGAAATAAAAACAAATTCATCAACTCAAAGTCTTTATTCTGCAATTGGACAACTGTTAATATATAGTATTCCAGTAAGGAATAATCTTGATCTGATTGCTGTATTACCAGATAAATTGAATAAAATTGTGGAGAATCGTTTTGAAAAATTGGGCATTAAAATTTTATATTATGATTGGATTGATAATAAACCTGACTTTATAAATTTAAACGAGATAATAGAAATGGCAGCCCCTAATAAATAGGACTCTGAGCGGTCGGCACGCACTAGTCCCGAGGATCGGGAACCCAGTCCCGAGGCCTCGGGATTGAACTACATCCCGGCCAAATTATATGGTAATTAACGACGGTTTTTGTATCGTGGAAAGAGGGATTTTAAGAAGACTGGTTTTTACATCAATCGGTTCTTTTTTGATGATGATAATAAAATATAGCAAAAAAGGATATATATTCGTTATATCAGGGAGTTACGAAGATAAATGCATTAACCTATAATATTCATAACGTCAATAGTCTTTTTAAACCATAAATGGTAATAGCGGTGTAAAGACGTTGTGTGTAATTTAAAGAAACAGACTACCTAAAATTAGAATAATGTGAATAAATCATTTGAAAAGGAATTTGATTGGAGACAATATTTCATTATAAGTGAAAATGTAATTCGTCAAAAAGAGCATTCTGAAATTGAATTTAAAGAAAGTTTCCAAAGTCCTAAACATAAGGATAAAAAACTCCATAAATGGATTGCAAGTTTTGCAAATGCAAATGGAGGATTAATTCTTTATGGTGTTAAAAATAATGGAGAGTTAATAGGCTTGCAAAATAATAGGTTGCGTGATTTTGACAATAAAGATTTATCTCAAGAATTGCTTGACTATTTTGCGCCTGAGATAAAATTCGAACTATTTATTAAAGAGGTAGAAGGTATTGATTTAGGGTTCTTATACGTTTATAAAAATAATGACAAACCCGTGGTTGCGATTAAAGCAGCAAGCGATACAATCCATGAGAGTGACATATTCTATCGATATCCAGGACAAAGTCGCCGTATTTCATATGGTGATTTGAGAAACATTATTGAAGAAAAATATAATCGTTTAAATGAACGATGGTTAAAACTAATGAATAATGTTGCAACAATTGGAGTTGAAAATGTCGGACTACTGAACATAGAGAATGGTGAACTTATGGGAAGTGGCAATAAGCTATTGATTCCCGAGGAATTATTAGAGAAATTAACTTTCATAAATGAAGGTAGTTTCGTAGAGAAAGATGGAGCACCTGCGTTAAAATTGATTGGAGATGTTTTGCCAATTGATAGTAATAAAGTGATTCAGCTCATTGAAAAAAAATATCAGATTATTACTCATTTTGAGTTATATAAGTCATTTATTGAACAAGATTTGGATATTGAATCAGCAAAAGAATTCTTTAGAAAAGTAGCTTATGAGAACACCGTTTATTACCCAATCTATTACTATTTAGTAACTTCAAAATTGAATCTAGCAAGTGTTGAAAAGCTGTTGTTAAAAGAAAAAGGGCCTAAGGTTAGTAACTTAAAGGCAAGACTTTCTAAGGAAAGGAATGATTATTTTAGGTTTGAAAGTATCCACCCCATTGCGTGCATATTTCATAATTAGATGATCGGAAATATTTTTGCATCAAAAAAAACATGAGCAAGAAAGAAAAAATGTTTGCAATGGTAGAACAATGGCGTGAATCAGGT